>JAWLAI010000001.1 GCA_041395565.1 Pseudomonadota bacterium
GCCGTGTTGGCGGCGTCCTGGCCGGTCATGGCATCGACCACGAACAGGGTCTCGATCGGTTTCAGCTCGGCATGCAGCGCCTGGATCTCGGCCATCATGTCGGCATCGATGTGCAGGCGGCCTGCGGTATCTACGATCAAGACATCGAAAAAGCCCTTACGCGCAGCCGCAATCGCCGAGCGCGCGATCGCCAGCGGCTTCTGGTCAGAACTCGATGGAAAGAACTCGGAACCGACTTCGGCGGACAAGGTCTTCAGCTGCTCGATGGCCGCCGGCCGGTAGACGTCGGCGCTGACCACCATCACCTTCTTTTTCTCGCGCTCGATCAACAGGCGCGCCAGCTTGGCGACGCTGGTGGTCTTGCCCGAGCCCTGCAGCCCCGCCATCAGGATCACGGCCGGCGGCTGGGCGGCAAGATTCAACCGCTCGTTTGCCTCACCCATGACCCGGACCAGTTCGTCATTGACGATCTTGACCAGGACCTGACCCGGCGTGAGGCTGCGCAGCACCTCTTCACCCAGGGCCTTCTCTCGTACCTGCTCAACGAAGGTCTTGACCACCGGCAGGGCGACGTCAGCCTCGAGCAGGGCCATGCGCACCTCGCGCAAGGTGTCCTTGATATTGGCTTCGCTGATCCGCCCCTGGCCGCGGACCTTCTGCAGAACACCGCCGAGGCGGTCGGAGAGACTGGCAAACATAATTTTGACTTCGAGACCCTGGAGCGCATCCATTATACGGATGCAGGCACGGGAGCGTTATGCCATGATCTGGGTCCGGATGAACGTTACCCTGATCGCATTTTCAGCCGCCTTCGCGTACCTGCTCGGCGGCCTGAGTACCGGCATGCGGCTTTTCGGCGCTGAGGCCGACTGGCGCCCGTCGCGCGGGCTCGGGATCGGACTTGGTTTCGCCGGGCTGCTGCTGCACGCGGTGTTCCTTTACATAGGGCTGTTCACCGCGGCCGGACTGAACCTGAGTTTCTTCAATGCCCTGTCGCTGGCGGCATGGTCCGTGGCCGGTCTGCTACTGGTATCGTCGCTTAGCAAGCCGGTCGAAAACCTGGCAATCCTGGCGCTCCCGCTGGCGGCGATCATGGTACTGCTGGACCTGCGCTTTCCCGGGAGCCATCTGCTCGGTGAGGATGCCGGTTGGGAACTGCGCATCCACGTCCTGACATCGATGCTGGCCTATAGCCTGCTGACCCTGGCGAGTGCGCAGGCGATCCTGCTCGCGGTGCAGGACAATCACCTGAGACGCCACCACCCCGGCGGATTCATTCGTGCGCTGCCGCCGCTGCAGACGATGGAATCCCTGCTGTTCGAGATGATCAGCCTCGGTTTCGTGCTGCTCAGCGTGGCCCTTGCCACCGGGTTCCTTTACCTCGACGACATGTTTGCCCAGCACCTGGTGCACAAGACGGTATTGTCGATCGTGGCCTGGGTCGCGTTTGCGGTGCTGCTGTGGGGCCGTTACCGCTTTGGCTGGCGTGGACGCAAGGCGATCCGATGGACCCTGGTGGGTTTCATGGTGTTGATGCTGGCCTATTTCGGCAGCAAGGCAGTGGTCGAGTTGATACTGCGGCGCTGAGCGCCCTTGATACCGGACGTGCGGACGACG
>JAWLAI010000003.1:300000-564497 GCA_041395565.1 Pseudomonadota bacterium
GGTGTTTTTCCGCCGCCTGCGTCCCTTTATCGAGGGCAGCCTGCACAAGGACTGGAAGGCCAAGTTCCAGTTCGATCTGGGCGATGCCGAGGACGAGAACGAGGTAGCCATCAAGGATGCCTACTTCGAGTACAAGGGCTTCGAAAACATGGAGGTCACGGTCGGCAACGCCTACTTCCCGTTCTCGCGCGAGGATATGACCTCGTCCAAGCACCAGCAGCTGGTGGAACGCACCTTTGTCGGTGACCACAACTACGGTTCGCCCGAGCGCAACGCCGGCATCCACCTGACCGGTCACAGCGGCGGCAAGATGATCGGCTGGGGCGCCTCCTTCGCCTCGGCCTCGATCGACCCGGATGCCACGAAGATCGACTTCGATACCCCGGTCAACACCAACAGCGATTTCAATGAAGGCTGGATCTACGGTGGCCGCCTCGACTACTACCCGCTGGGCTACTTCGAGATGAAGCAGGGTGATTTCGACAACAGCGAACTCAAGGTGGCCGTCGGTGTGGCCGCCTTCGGCTGGAACAACGACGACGACAACAACACCTATACCACCGGTGGCGTTTCGACCAGCGCCACCAAGGCCGATCTCGATACCGTCACCGGCTACGAGATCAGCGGCGCCGTCCGTGTCGCCGGGTTTTCGGTGGATGCCGAGTACAACAAGTTTACCGCCGATACGGTTGATCCGGCCTTTACCGGCGGCGTGTTCGTCAACGGTACCACCGACCTGGATAACTGGTCGGTCGAGGGGGGGTACATGGTCATCCCGGCAAAGCTGGAGCTGGTTGCCGGTTACCAGTCACAGGATGCGGACGGCTATGCCGACAAATGGAACCGTACCTCCATCGGCGCCAACTGGTTCTTCCACAAGGATGACGCCAAGGTCCAGCTGACCTACCAGATGGGTGAGAATCTTAACGGCGTCACGGGCGCCGACGCGAACGAGATCTTCCTGCAGGGCCAGTTCGTATTCTAGTTGTCAACCCGCTGCCGCAGACCGCTGCGGCAGCGGGTCATGCTCGCCACCATCCCGTGCCTGCAGGGACACGGAGCATACCCGGATGCAGCGCGGCATGGCTGCATAGATCAGGCGCAGCGGCAGCCCGCAAACCCCGGGCGTGCCGCCATCTGCCCCGCGCTTGTCGCGGTCATACACGGCAGAACTTGACGGCCCGCTATGGCCCCTGGCGGCAGGACGGCGGCGCGGCTGGCCCGGTTGTTGCAAGGATAGCGTCAGGATCAACCGGATTGCAGCCGTATTCCCGCGCCCATGGTGTTATCGGTACCCAATATCGTACTGCTGGCCAAACAGCACGAAATCGACGCGCTGGAGCGCCTGGCCTCGAATGCGCGGCTGGTCGGCGTCATCGGGCACATGATCCATACGCTGCAGAGCGAGCGAGGCGCCACGAGCATCTTCCTGGCCTCGGCGGGCAATCGCTTTGCCTCCGAGCGTCTGGCGCTCGTAGAGGAATCAGAGGCCGTCGAACGCGAGCTGCGCACCGTCTTCGCAGCGCAGCTGGAGCAGACCGCCGGCGCCGGTGCCAGGCTGCTCTACCTGATGGCCTGGGTGTTGCTCGGGCTGGATGCCCTGCCCGAGCTCCGGCAACGCGCGGCGGCACGGCAGCTGCCGGCGGATGCCTCGGTGGCCGCCTACAGCCGCCTGATCGCAGGCCTCATCTCCCTGATCTTCGAGGTGGCGGATACCGCCATCGATCCCGAGATCTCGGTGCTGCTGGTGGCGCTCTTCAACCTGGTACAGGGCAAGGAGCTGGCAGGCCAGGAACGCGCCGTCGGCGCGCTGTCCTTCGCCTCCGGCATCTGTGACGGGGCGCACCAGCAGAGAATCCTGCACCTCATCGACGCCCAGGAGCGGAATTTCCAGGTTTTCTGCGAGTTTGCCGGCGACACGGTGGTGGCGCAGTGGCACGAGCAGCAGCACGCCCCGTATGTCGCCCAGCTGGAACGGCTGCGCCGGATCCTCTGCAGCACGCGCCCCGGGGCGGCGCTCGACGCCAATCTCAGCAACGCCTGGTTCGAGTGCTGCAGCGAGCGTCTGGCCGGAGCCTGGACGTTGCAACGCGCACTCGTGGACCGGCTGCAGGCACGCTGCGCGACACTCATCGCTGGGGCGCAGCGCGAACTGGAGGACTCCGAGGGCATGCTCAAGGAACTACGCGCGAACCCGCCGGCCCGCGCCGGGCTGGTCGAGCGCTTCTTCGATTCGCAGGTGCCGGTCGAGCAGGCGCTGAGTTTCATGCCCAGCGACAACGGCGTGGATCATCACGGTCAGTCACTCATCGACGTGCTCCAGGCACAGTCCCGGCGTCTGGCCAGCATGGAGGACGAGCTGGCCACGGCGCGGCGCGCACTCAACGAGCGCAAGACCATCGAGCGCGCCAAGGGTATCCTGATGGCGCGTTTCAATCTCACCGAGGACGCCGCCTACAAGAAGCTGCGTACCGCATCCATGCAGCAGAACCGGCGCCTCGTGGAGGTCGCCGAGGCGGCCCTGGCGCTCGTCGCGTTCACCTGAAACTGCACCAGGCCGGTTCGCGCCGCCGCTGTCGCGCACCATTGCAGGGCGCGACTCCCGACCCGCCCCGTTGCGGCAATGCGTAAGCAGAGGCCCGGCAGGCATTTTCCATCCTGGCATGGATCCTGCAAATTCACTCTTGTCAGGCCAACGGCGGCCCGGCGCAAGCGCGGTGTGTATGCGCCGCACTGGTGAATGGATAAAGGCGTCCATCTCCGTGTCCTCGGTTTGGGGTGCGGACATGGACGCCTGTTTTTTTTGCGCAGTCTCGAACCGAGGGGAATGATCATGGCCTATTTGCTGCCTTCTGAATTTGCCACCAAGATGGTGGATGCGGGTGAATCCAAAATCTACATGTCGACGCGCGATACGTTGATCCGGGCCTACATGGCCGGGGCGATCCTCGCGCTGGCGGCCGTCTTCGCTATCACCATCACCGTGCAGACCGGCTCGCCGCTGATCGGGGCGATCCTGTTCCCGGTCGGCTTCTCCATGCTCTACCTCATGGGATTTGACCTGCTGACCGGCGTGTTCGTGCTCACCCCGCTGGCCCTGCTGGACCGGCGCCCCGGCGTGACCGTCAGCGGCGTGTTGCGGAACTGGGGACTGGTTTTCGTGGGCAACTTCGCGGGGGCGCTCACGGTCGCCGTGATGATGGCGTTCGTGTTCACCTACGGGTTCTCCACGGATCCGGGGCCGGTCGGTACCAAGATCGCCGGTATCGGCGAGGCGCGCACCCTCGGTTATGCGAAGTACGGCCTGGCCGGCTGGCTCACCATCTTCCTGCGCGGCATGCTCTGCAACTGGATGGTGTCCATGGGCGTGGTCGGCGCCATGATCTCCACCACGGTCAGCGGCAAGGTCATCGCCATGTGGATGCCGATCATGCTGTTCTTCTTCATGACCTTCGAGCACTCGGTGGTGAACATGTTCCTGTTCCCGTCCGCGATGATCATGGGCGGTGATTTCTCGATCGCGCAGTATTTCATCTGGAACGAGATACCCACGGCGCTGGGCAACCTGGTCGGCGGCCTCGCCTTCACCGGGCTGACGCTGTACAGCACCCATGTCAGGACTGCGCCGAAGCGCGAACTCGCGCAGGTGCGTACCGCGCCGGAGCGTCACGCCGCCTGAGCGGTGCCTGAGGGTGGGCGCCGGCCCCTCTAGGGCCGGCGCCCGGCCGGTGACCATGTCCAGCACACTGACAGTCAGCGTAGGCCAGTATTCCGACCGCGGTCGCAAGGCGGTGAACCAGGATTATCATGGCATCCACATCCCGCCGGAACCGCTGCTGGGAACCAAAGGGATCGCCGTGGCGCTGGCCGACGGCATCAGCAGCAGCGAGGTCAGCCAGATCGCCAGCCAGACGGCCGTGAACGGCTTCCTGGCAGACTACTTCTGCACCTCCGAGGCCTGGTCGGTGAAGCAGTCCGCGCAACGTGTGCTGCGCGCGACCAATTCCTGGCTACATGCCCAGACCCGGCAGAGCCGTTACCGCTATGACCGGGACAAGGGTTACGTCTGTACCTTCAGTGCGCTGATCCTCAAGTCCGCCACGGCATACCTGTTCCACGTCGGCGATACCCGCATCTACCGCCTGCGCGGTGCAGCCCTGGAACAACTCACCGAAGACCATCGTTACTGGGTGTCCCGCGAGACCAGCTACCTGGGCCGCGCCCTGGGTATCAATGAACACCTGGATATCGATCACCGGGTCCTGGTGCTGGAGCCGGGTGACATCTTCGTACTGATGTCCGACGGTGTGTACGAACACGTGACCGGCAACGAGGTCGTCGAGGCCGTCGCCGGGCATGGACAGGATCTGGACGCGGCCGCACAGACCATCGTCGCGGCCGCTCTCGCACAGGGCAGTGCGGACAACCTGACCTTGCAGTTGCTGCGCATCGACACCCTGCCGGAACCGGCGGCCGGCGAGATTTGCCGGCAGCTGACCGCATTGCCGTTGCCGCCGCAACTGGATGCGCGGATGGCATTCGACGGTTACCGGATCGTGCGTCAGCTCCATGCCAGCAGTCGCAGTCATGCCTTTCTTGCTGTGGACGATGCCAGCGGTGAACAGGTCGTCATCAAGATCCCGTCCATCGACCAGCGCGGGGACCCGGCCTACCTGGAGCGCTTTCTCATGGAGGAATGGATCGCCCGGCGCATCAGCAATGCCCACGTGCTCAAGCCCTGTGCCCTGACCCGCAAACGCAACTATCAGTATATCGCCATGGAGTATATCGAGGGCCAGACCCTGGCGCAGTGGCTGCGCGACAAT
Organism: Pseudomonadota bacterium; assembly: GCA_041395565.1. Taxonomy (NCBI): domain Bacteria; kingdom Pseudomonadati; phylum Pseudomonadota; species Pseudomonadota bacterium. Next base: position 304,827 of record JAWLAI010000003.1, read on the forward strand.
CCGCAGCCGGCGCTGGAGACGGTCCGCGACATCGTCGTGCAGATCGCGCGGGGTCTGCAGGCCTTTCATCGCCTGGAGATGCTGCACCAGGACCTGCGGCCGGAAAACATCATGATCGACACCACTGGTACGGTGAAGATCATCGACTTCGGTTCCACCCGGGTGGCGGGCCTGGCGGAAATGGATGCAACGGACGGTGCGGCGCCCATCCTGGGCACCGAGCAGTATTCGGCGCCCGAATATTTCCTCGGCGAGAACGGCACCACGCGTTCCGACATCTTCTCCCTCGGCGTGATCGCCTACCAGATGCTCACCGGCAGCCTGCCCTACGGCACGCGCGTGCCGCGCTGCCGCACCCGGGCCGCGCAGCGCAAGCTCGTGTATGCGAGCGCGCGCAGTGCCCGGCGTCCGCTGCCCGTCTGGGTCGACGAGACCATCCGCAAGGCGGTGCATCCCGATCCCTGGCGGCGCTACGGGGAACTGTCCGAGTTCGTGCACGACCTGCAGCAGCCGAACCCGGCCTTCCTGCGCAAGTCGCGGCCGCCCCTGATCGAGCGGGACCCGGTGCTGTTCTGGAAAACACTGACCCTGTGTCTGGCGGTGGCGCTCGTCGTGGCGCTGTGCCGGCATCCGGCGGCGGCATGAGTGCGATGACCGCCGCGAACCGTGGTTTTGTCGTAACACGTTCCACCGTGCAAGGAGGTAGTCATGAACCGTGAAGATGTTACCCGACTCGTCCTCGATGGCAAACGCCGCAAGCGGCTGTCGTGGACGCAACTGGCCGCCGCCATCGGTCAGAGCAAGGAATGGTCGACTGCGGCACTGCTGGGCCAGATGACGCTGACACCGGAACAGGCCGGTAAGGTCGGCGCGTTGCTGGAGCTGCCCACGGAGGCAATCGAGCTGTTGCAGGAGGTGCCTTACAAGGGCTCACTGCCGACCGCGGTACCCACGGATCCGCTCATCTATCGCTTCTACGAGCTGGTGAATGTCTACGGCGCCACCATCAAGGCGCTCATCCACGAGGAGTTCGGCGACGGCATCATGAGCGCGATCGACTTTTCCATGGATATCACGCGCGAACCGGATCCCAAGGGGGACCGGGTGCACATCGTGATGAGCGGGAAGTTTCTGCCGTACAAGATGTATTGAGACATGCAGCGGCGCTACGCGTCCGTGGCTGCTGGTGAGACGTATCCATCCGAATGACGCAAGCAAGGGTTTAGTTATGGCACGCATGAAACTGGTTCTGGTGGGCAACGGCATGGCAGGTATCCGCACGCTGGAGGAACTGCTGAAATCCGCTCCCGACATGTACGACATCACGGTGTTCGGCGACGAACCGCATCCCAATTACAACCGCATCATGCTCTCGCCGCTGCTGGCCGGGGAGCAGACGCTGGAACAGATCGTGCTGAACGACCGCGACTGGTACGCGGCGCACGGAATCACGCTGCACAGCGGCAGGCGGGTGGTGCAGATCGACCGCAGGCGCCGTTGCGTCCAGGCCGACGATGGCAGCCGGGCGGAGTACGACCGGCTGCTGCTGGCCACCGGTTCCAGGCCCTTCGTACTGCCCGTGCCCGGCACCGACCTGGATGGCGTGGTCGGGTTCCGCGACATCGCCGACGTCGATCGCATGATCGAGGCCGCGTCCCGGTTCAGCTGCGCGGTGGTCATCGGCGGCGGCCTGCTGGGCCTGGAAGCGGCGAACGGCCTCAAGGCGCGCGGCATGGAGGTCACCGTCGTGCACCTCGCGCCCTGGCTGCTGGAGCGCCAGCTGGACAAGCCGGCGGCGAACCTGCTGCAGCAGAGCCTGGAGGCGAAAGGGCTGCGCTTCCTGCTGGAGCAGCAGACGCAGGAACTCGTGCGCGGCGAATCGGGTCGGGTGTGCGCCGTGAAATTCACGGATGGATCCGCGGTGCCGGCCGATCTCGTGGTGATGGCGGTGGGTATACGCCCCAACACGGCGCTGGCGGAGGCGGCCGGGCTGCACTGCCAGCGGGGTATCGTGGTCAACGACACTATGCAGACCTACGATCCGGCCATCTACGCCGTGGGGGAATGCGTCAACCACCGCGGTATCGCCTACGGCCTGGTGGCGCCGCTGTTCGAGCAGGCGAAGGTCTGCGCCAACCACCTGGCCGAGCACGGCGTGGCACGCTATCAGGGCTCGATGACCTCGACCAAGCTGAAGGTTACCGGCATCGACCTGTTCTCGGCCGGTAATTTCACCGGCGGCGAGGACTGCGAAGAGATCGTGTTCCAGGACCCCGGGCGTGGCGCCTACAAGAAGCTGGTGCTCAGGGACAACCGGGTGGCGGGCGCCTGTCTGTACGGCGACACCCTGGACGGGGCCTGGTATTTCGAACTGATGCGCGACGGAACCGATGTTTCAGACTACCGAGACAGACTGCTGTTCGGCCGGCATCACATCGGTGATTCCGGCGCCGGGGGCGGTGACGAACAGACCCGTCTGATGACACTGCCCGATACGGCGGAGATCTGCGGCTGCAACGGCGTGTGCAAGGGCGACATCGTCAAGGCGATCCGGGACAAGAAGCTGTTCACCCTGGACGAGGTGCGTGCCCACACCAAGGCCTCCGCCTCCTGCGGCTCCTGCACCGGTCTGGTGGAGACGCTGCTGACCGCCACCGCAGGCGGCGACTATTCCACGGCGCCATCGCGGAAGCCCCTGTGCGCCTGCACCGAACACACGCACGACGAGGTGCGCGCCGCGATCGTCGCGCAGGGGCTGAAAACCATGCCGGATACCATGCGCTTCCTGGAGTGGAAGACGCCCGACGGCTGCAACAAGTGCCGCCCGGCACTGAACTATTACCTGCTCTGCGCCTGGCCCACGGAATACGCCGACGACGCCCAGTCCCGTTACATCAACGAGCGCGCGCATGGCAACATCCAGAAGGACGGCACGTTTTCCGTCGTACCGCGCATGTTCGGCGGCTTGTGTACCCCGAGCGACCTGCGCGCGATCGCCGACGTGGCCGACAAGTTCAGCGTGCCGGAGATGAAGGTCACCGGCGGCCAGCGTATCGACCTGTTCGGGGTGAGAAAGGAAGACCTGCCCGCGCTGTGGGCCGACCTGTCCGCCGCCGGTTTCGTCTCCGGCCATGCCTACGGCAAGGCCCTGCGTACGGTGAAGACCTGCGTGGGCAGCCAGTGGTGCCGTTTCGGCACCCAGGATTCCACCGGGCTGGGCGTGCAGCTGGAACAGCTGACCTGGGGTTCGTGGATGCCGCACAAGTTCAAGCTCGCGGTCTCGGGCTGTCCGCGCAACTGCGCCGAGGCGACCATCAAGGATTTCGGCGTGGTGTGCGTGGATTCCGGCTACGAACTGCACGTCGGCGGCAACGGCGGTATCAAGGTGCGGGTCACCGACCTGCTGTGCAAGGTGGAGACCGAGGCGCAGGTGCTGGAATACTGTGCCGCATTCACGCAGCTCTACCGCGAGGAGGCCCACTACCTGGAGCGCACCGCCCCGTGGGTGGAGCGGGTGGGGCTGGCCCACATCAAGCAGCGGGTGGTGGAGGATGCCGCCAGCCGTGAGGCCCTGGCGGAACGCTTCCGGGTCTCGCAGCAGCCTGCCCAGATCGACCCCTGGAAGGCGCGCGCGGAAGGCGCGCAGCAGCATGAATACACACCCCTGGCCAGACTGGCCTGAACCGGAGAACATCGCAATGAGCACGCTGTCGCTGAATCTGAAGGACGCATGGATCGAGATCGGGCGGGTGGACGAGATTCCCCGCCAGGGTGCGCGCGTCATTGCCACGGCCGACGGTCCGATCGCCGTCTTCCGAACCCTGGATGACGAGGTCTTCGCGCTGCGTGACCGCTGTCCGCACAAGGGCGGTCCGCTGTCGCAGGGGATCGTTTCCGGCAGACAGGTCGCCTGTCCGCTGCACGACTGGAAGATTGCCCTGGACACGGGGCTGGCCGCTGCACCCGACGAGGGTTGCGCCGCCCGGTTTCCGGTGCGGGTGCAGGACGGGCGCGTGAGCCTGTTGCTCGAGCCGGAGACCGGCTGCCCGAATCAGTAGCGCCAGTCTCGTTGCTCCGGGACGGCGCGCACCCAGGGAGTTGCGCCTTGACGGCGCGGCTGCGGTGTTGCATGGCCTCCGTGCATCGCGTATAGCGCTTGTGCCATCCGGAGCGTTGCGCGGTGCGACTCTCACGCTGGAGCAGCCGAGCCGCCTGACGGCGACTTGCCGCATGACCAGGAAGCACCCGCCAAGCCTGGGATTTGCATATTGCCACCGGGCACGCGTCATATGTGCGCGATATGCATGATATTCCGGCTGAAATCTAAAAGGTGCTGCCAAGCGCTGCAGACGGTGGGGCGATCTGGACTGCATCATGGTAAATGAACCCGGTCCCGGACCCCGGGTCCGCACCGGCAATATGTTCCGGCCCGGACGCCTGCCTGCTGCAGATGCCGGCGCCGGCCGTTGACATCAAATCTGTTCCTCGCACAATAGTATTAGAGCTTATCTCATCATCCCGTGCGGCCGTGGCGCATTCGGTTCCTGGTGCGCGCGGGGTTGCGGGATAGAGGCTGCGCATCACAGCTATGGAAGACGCGATGAGTACTTGCCAAATCAGGTCGTGCACCCCGGGTCGTATCCGGATGAAGTGCCCATGGCTACGCCTGAATGTGTCACCCACTGTCACTGAAGAACGACTGCATGAACATCGTGTTCGTATCATCCTACGCACCCTGGGCGATGAATTTGAGCTCGGTGTCAAACACGTTGAAATAAATCCGACGAACGGCAGTATCACGGTGCGATACGACATCGATGCACCGCAAGGAAACGAGCAAGCCGTGATTGAGCGACTCACCGGGGCATTCGCCCGGGCCGAAAGTCTGCTGCAAGCGCCGCGGCGGAACAAGCCGCGCAAGCCATCAAAGCTCCTCGACGAGGAGGAAAGTCACATTACGCTAAGTGTCAAGAATGTCGCGTCCCTTGGCATACTTGCGCTTGCCGTAGAGGCCGTGCTCAAGCTCTTCAAGTAACGCGGTGCCCGGGTATGACCGGGAAGACTGCGGGTACTCATCAGTGCTGCACTGTCGCCGGCGAACCTCCAGCTCTGGTACTGATTGCCGGTTGCGGTCGGTGTGTCCGGCATCAGGCCGAACCGAAATTGATTCCGACCAGGTGCATGCGGCTGGCCGGATGCGAGCGTCTGCGTGTTAGCACAACCCCGTGCACTCGCTAGCGGTAGCGACGCAGGTACCACCACTCGAACAGCCGCTTGGTCCAGTGCAGCAGGCGTGTCGACGGCAACAGCAGCGTACGGCTGCCGCTGCGGGTCACGAGGGTGCCCGCGTCCAGGGAGTCGATGATACAGGCGAGTTCCACCTTGAAACCCGCGGTCGCGGTCCCGCCGTTGAGTTCGCTCACCAGGTTCCTGGCCGCGGCGACGGCCTGCAGGTCGGCCATGTGCGCCTGCTTGGGCTGCCAGTCCGGGCCGGGGAAGCTGCCGGCGTCGCCGGCCACGTAGACCCGCTCCCAGCCCGGCACGCGGCAATGGGCATCCGCAGCGAGCAGGCCACCCGCGGATCTGGGCAGGGGCGTGTTGTCCAGCCACGGGCTGCCGCTCATCCCGGGCATGAACACGATCAGGTCGGCGGCGAACTCGCCGCCCTCGGTGATGACGCGTCCAGCCTCGAAGCCCTTGAGCTTGTGGCCCAGGTGGGTCTCTATGGCGCAGCCTTGCATGCGCCGCAGCAGGGCATCCACCGCCTTTTCGCCGAGGCGCTGGCCGGGCCGTTCGGATGGCGCGAAGAAGACGAGCCGGAAGCGGTCGCGCCGGCCCTGCCGCCGGAGCAGGGTGTCGGTGCCGAACAGGAATTCGAAGATCGGGCCGCCGCGCATGGCGGACGGTTCCTGCGGATTGCCGCCGAAGCCGAAGGCGAGCGTGCCGCCATCCAGCTCGGCGAGGCGGTCGCGGATGCGCTCGGCATCGGCGCGGCCGCGGCAGGGAATGGCGGCGTGCTCGATGCCGGGCAGCTTGGTGAGATAGCGCCCGCCGGTGGCGATGATCAGGCCGTCGTTTCCCACCGCGCCGGTCTCGGTCTCGACCACCCGGCCGCCGTCACGGATGCCGACCGCTGCGCCGTGGTGGAACGTTACGCGCATGCGGCGGAAAAAGTTGTCCAGGCCGATCTCGAGATCATCCCCGCTGCGGATGCCGGCCGGGATCCAGATGAGGCTGGGATAGTAGAAAAATTCGGCCCGCTTGCCGATGACGGTGAGCTCCGCCGCGGGCATGAGCCGGCGCAGCGTGCGCACGGCGGTCAATCCGCCGAAGCCGGTTCCCACCACGGTGATGCGTTTCATGCCTGTCCTCTTGCCGGTTGCATTGAGCGCAGTGTTCCGGTGACACGGCAGGCTGTCAAGCACACCGTAGCTGCGTCGCTAGGTCCGCGCGGCTGGATACGCCGAGTGCTTGTGTTTATCCTTGCCGCTCCGGGGCGGCGATGCGGCCGCCGGGTGCAGACACTGGCCGTGTCCAGGCGAGAGGTCGAGATGACAGAACGCAAGGTCGACGTTGCGATCATCGGTTCCGGCAGCGCCGGATTGTATGCGCTGGGGAAGGTACGTTCCTCCGGCAAGTCATTCGTGCTCATCAATGGCGGTGCGCTGGGCACGACCTGCGCGCGGGTGGGCTGCATGCCCTCGAAGGCCGTGATCCAGGTGGCCGAGGACTACTACCGGCGCAACGTATTCAACCGCTACGGGATCGAAGGTCACGAGGACATGCGCCTGGCCATCCCGGAGGCGATGGAGTATGTGCAGGACCTGCGCGACATTTTCGTCGAGCGCGTGCTGTCCGGGAGTACCGACAAACTGCCCGCGGAGAATTTCATCCAGGGCTATGCCCGTTTCCTCGCGCCGGATCTGCTGGAAATCGACACGGGCGAACGCGTCCGGGCGCGGCGTATCATCATCGCCACCGGTTCGCGCCCGCTCGTGCCGGCAGCGTGGGAACCCTTCCGCGACCGGATCATCACGACCGATGAATTCTTCGACCTGGAGGATCTGCCGCAGTCGGTCGCCGTGATCGGGCTCGGCGTGATCGGGCTCGAGATCGGCCAGTCGCTCGCGCGCATGGGGCTCACGGTCACGGGCATCGACCAGCTGGACACGATCGGCGGCCTGAGTGACCCGGAGACCGCCAACGCCGCCATCGACGCCATCGGCAAGGAACTGCCGCTGTGGTTGGGACGGCCGGCGGAAGTCACCGCAACGGACAGCGGACAGTTGCGGGTGCAGGCTGGCGCGCGGGCCATCGAGGTGGAGCGGGTATTCGCCAGCATGGGGCGCATTCCCAATCTAGGCAAACTCGGGCTGGCGGATATCGGCGTTGCGCTGGACGAACGCGGCGTCCCGGTGTTCGACCCGGCGACCATGCGCATCGGCGATACCCCCATCTTCATCGCCGGCGATGTCACCGGCGAGCGGCCGCTGCTGCACGAGGCCGGCGACGAGGGCCGCATCGCCGGTCACAACGCGATCGCCGCCGAGCCGGCGGCCTTTCGGCGCAAGACGCCGCTCAGTATCACCTTCTGCGATCCCAATCTCGTCGTGGTCGGCACCCGCTACGTCGACCTCGATCCGGAGACCGCGGCTATTGGGCAGGTCGGCTTGGCACCGGTCGGACGTGCGCTGATCATGGCCAAGAATCGCGGCGTGATCCGGGTTTATGCCGACCGGGCCAGCGGCCGCCTGCTGGGGGCCGAGATGGCCTGTGCAAAGGGCGAGAACCTGGGACACCTGCTGGCATGGTGTATCCAGCAAGGTATGACGGTCGGTGAGACGTTGCAGATGCCGTTCTACCACCCGGTCATGGAAGAGGCCCTGCAGGCCGCCCTCTATGACCTTTACGCCAAGGTCGATGCCAAGAATGCATCGCCGATCCCCGAGTTGGTGCCGCTGTAGCGCGCCCGCGGCAGGCCGGCATGCGCCGGGAGTCCTGCGCTCAGCCGAAACGACCGGTGATGTAACCCTCGGTCAGGCGGTGCACGGGATTGGTGAAGATCTGGTTGGTGTCGCCGACCTCGATCAGTTCCCCCAGATGGAAATAGGCGGTGCGCCGTGATACGCGCGCGGCTTGCTGCATGGAGTGGGTCACGATCACGATGGAGTAGTGTTCGCTCAGCTCGTCCATCAGTTCCTCGATCCGTGCCGTGGCGATCGGATCGAGCGCGGAGCAGGGTTCGTCCATGAGGATGACCTCGGGCTTGACGGCGATGGTGCGAGCGATACAGAGGCGCTGCTGCTGGCCCCCGGACAGGCCGGTGCCTGGATGGTGCAGCTGGTCCTTGACCTCGCCCCACAGTCCCGCCTTGCGCAGGCTCGTCTCCACGACCTCGTCCAGATCGATCTTGCTGTCGACCAGGCCGTGGATGCGCGGCCCGTAGGCGACGTTCTCGTAGATCGACTTGGGAAAGGGATTCGGGCGCTGGAATACCATGCCGACGCGCGCACGCAGGGTGACCACATCGGTCGACTTGCTGTAGATGTCCTCGCTGTCCAGCGTGATGTTGCCGGCTACGCGGCAGCTTTCGACCACGTCGTTCATGCGGTTGAGGCAGCGCAGGAAGGTGGACTTGCCGCAGCCCGACGGACCGATCATGGCGATGACCTCGTTCTTGCCGATATCGATCGACACATTGCGGATCGCATGTTTCTCGCCGTAGTAAACGTCGACGTTGCGGCACACGAAGCGCGGGTCTGCAACCGTGATGTCACCCACGGTCTCATGCGCCTGGTCCTCTTCGCGGTCCCTGATCTGGTCCAGATTGGTAAGGTCGATGGCAGGCCGGGTGCCTGTGAAAGAGTCCTGTTCCATGATGGTTTCGGTCATGATTTATCTCCTGCCAGACTACCACTTTTTCTCATAGCGTTTACGTAAAATCACGGCGGCGGCATTCATGACCACCAGAAAGGCCAATAGCACCATGATGGCAGCCGCGGTCCGCTCCATGAATGCGCGTTCCGGGCTGTCCGCCCACAGGTAGATCTGCACCGGCAGCACCGTCGACGGGTCGAATATGCCGCCCGGGACATCCACGATAAAGGCGACCATACCGATCATCAGCAGCGGTGCGGTTTCCCCCAGCGCCTGCGCCATGCCGATGATCGTACCGGTCAGCATGCCCGGCATGGCCATGGGAACCACATGGTGGAAGACCGTCTGTACCTTCGAGGCACCGACGCCGAGCGCGGCCTCGCGGATCGACGGCGGTACGGCCTTGAGCACTGCGCGGCTCGATATGATGATGGTCGGCAGGGTCATGAGCGTCAGCACCATGCCGCCCGCCACGGGTGCCGAGCGCGGCACACCGAAGAAGTTGATGAACACGGCCAGGCCGAGCAGACCGAACACGATCGACGGCACCGCGGCAAGGTTGTTGACGTTGACCTCGATCAGGTCGGTCCAGCGGTTCTTCGGGGCGAATTCCTCGAGATAGATCGCTGCACCGACACCGATCGGAAAGGAAAGCAGCAACGTGACCAGCAGGGTGAGGAAGCTGCCCGTCAGGGCGCCGCGGATACCGGCCAGCTCGGGCTCGCGCGAATCGCCGGCGGTGAAGAAGGTAGTGTTGAAATGCGTCTCCAGGCGGCCCTGTTTGCGCAGGGTTTCTACCCAGCCTGTCTGTTGCGGGCTGAGGCGGCCACCCGCGCTTTCATCGGCATCGTAATTGCTCTTTATGTACATGTCCACGTCGTCGTCCGCGGGCAGCCAGAAATCCACGGTGCCCCCGATCTGTTCCGGCGCCGCCATGATCCGGTCGCGCAATACGTAGACGGCACCGGGACTGATGATGTGGTAGAGGTCGCGTCGCTCGCGTCGTTCGGTGACCTCAGGGAAATCGGTATACAGCGCCTGCTTGATCAGGCCGGCATAGTCGACGGCATAGAAGCCCTCGACATCTGCCACCGAGGCCGGAAATTCCACGCTGCCCAGATCGATCGCCAGCCTGATCTGCGTCTGTTGGAAGGCGCCCCAGCCCTTGCCGAAGATGCCGGCGAACAGCAGCAGCATGAAGGCCAGCGCCAGCAGAATGGAGGTCAGACCATACAGTCTGAAGCGCCTTTCCGCCGCATAGCGCCGCTTCAGATTACGTTGCATCTTGGCAACGGTGCTTGCCGCATCCATTTCGGAATTACTCTGCTTATTCATACTGTTCACGATAGCGCCGCACCACGTGCAGCGCGATGATGTTGAGGACCAGGGTCACCACGAACAGCACCAGACCCAGTGCAAACGCTGCCAGGGTCTTGGGACTGTCGAATTCCTGGTCTCCGACCAGCAGGGTCACGATCTGTACGGTCACGGTCGTGACGGCTTCGAGCGGGTTGGCGGTGAGGTTGGCAGCCAGGCCGGCCGCCATGACCACGATCATGGTTTCGCCGATCGCGCGCGAAACCGCCAGCAGCACGCCGCCGACGATGCCGGGCAGTGCCGCCGGGATTATCACCTTGCGGATGGTCTCCGACTTGGTCGCGCCCAGGCCATAGGAACCCTCGCGCATCGCATTGGGTACGGCGGTAATAACGTCATCGGAGATCGATGACACGAACGGTACGATCATGATGCCCATGACCAGGCCGGCGGCGAGCGCGCTTTCCGAGGCGACGGTCAACCCCAGCGCGTGGCCGAAACCGCGCAGCATCGGCGCCACGAACAGGGCGGCGAAAAAGCCGTATACCACAGTGGGTATGCCGGCCAGGATTTCCAGCACCGGCTTGAGCACGGCGCGGGCGCGCTGATCCGCATATTCGGCGAGGTAGATCGACGACATCAGGCCGATGGGGAAGGCCACCAGCATGGCGATGGTGGATATGAGCAAGGTGCCGGTAAAGAGCGGGATGGCGCCGAAGGCACCGGAGGAGCCGACCTGGTCGCTGCGGATCGCCGTCTGCGGGCTCCATTCCAGGCCGAACAGGAAATCGGTGATCGGTACGGCGTGGAAGAAGCGCAGCGATTCGAACAGCACTGACAGCACGATGCCGATGGTGGTGAATATGGCAAGCAGGGAGCAGCCGATCAGTCCATAGACGATGGCGCGCTCTACGCGATGCTGGGCTGGATAATCGAGACGGATGTGTTTCCAAGCCCAGCCCATGCCGGCGACGGTCAGGGCCAGGGTCAGGATCCAGAGCAGCAGATTAGAGTTCTTGAGTAATTCGGTGTAGCGTTCAGCCAGTGTTCCGACCAGGGCCGAACCGGTGCCGCTGCCGACACCCTGGAGGCTATTCTTGACATCGTTGAGCAGCAGTTCAAGTTCTGCTGCAGGCCGACCCTGCATGTCTGCCGGCAGTTCCGCCAGCACCATGCTGTCGATCACGGGCTGTGCCAGCATCGACCAGCACAGTAGCAGGGCCAGGGCCGGTACGGCGGTGAGGATCAGGCTGTAGAAACCGTAATGGCCGGGCAGCGAACGTAGCTTGCGTATGGCTCCGCCACTGACGCTGTAGGCGCGGTGACGACCCAGCAGGTAGGCCCCGCAGGCCAGCAGGCAGACCAGGATCAGTAATCTATTTGCATCCACGTTCTTGTATACCCAGGAAAAAAAGGGTGGATGTGTTTACTGCACATCCACCCCCGGTCGTGCGCTGCGGCAGCGACCCGATTTTACATAGCGCTCAGGTTCTTGGCTGTTTGCGCCATCTGACCACGCTCTGCGTCAGGCATGGGGATCAGCCCCTTGTCGGCGAGGTAGCCGTTCTGACCCCAGGCCTTTTCGCTGGTGAACTCTGCCAGGTATTCCTCGATACCCGGGATGGAACCCACATGCGCCTTTTTGACGTACATGAACAGCGGGCGCGATACAGCGTACTCGCCGCTGGCGATGGACTCAAATTCGGGTGCCACGCCATCGACCTTCGAACCCTGGATCTTGTCGCTGTTCTGATCCAGGAAGCTGAAGCCGAAGATGCCGACCGCCTTCGGATTGGCCTCCAGTTTCTGCACGATCAGGTTGTCGTTCTCGCCGGCCTCGATGTAGGCGCCGTCCTCGCGGATGGTCTGGCAGGCTGCCTGGTAGGCGTCCTTGTCCGTCTTCTTCATGGCCTTGATCCAGTCGAAGCTGTCGCAGCCGCCTTCCATCGCCAGTTCTACGAAGGCATCGCGGGTGCCGGAAGTCGGCGGCGGGCCGAGCACCTCGATGGCGGTATCCGGCAGGGTGGGATTGACATCCTTCCAGGTCTTGTAGGGATTGGCTACCAGCTTCTCGCTGCCGTCGGTGGCAGGGACATCCTTGGCCAGGGCCAGGAACAGATCGCGCAGGGTCAGCGACAGCTGCGGGGCCTGCTTGGAGTTGGCGATGGCGATGCCGTCATAACCGATCTTGATCTCGACGATCTCGCTGACGCCGTTCTGCTTGCAGGTCTCGATCTCGGAGGTCTTGATCTTGCGCGAGGCATTGGTGATGTCCGGGGTGTCGACGCCGGCGCCCGCGCAGAACAGTTTCAGGCCGCCGCCGGAGCCGGTGGACTCGATCTTGGGGGTCTTGAACTGGGTGCTCTTGCCGAAGTGCTCCGCTACCACCGTGGCAAACGGATACACGGTGCTGGAGCCTACGATCATGATGGTATCGCGAGCGGCATATGCCGTCGAAAGACCCAGGCCCAGCAGGCCGGCGATGAGTGAGGTTTTAATGATGGGGTTGTGCATGGTATCTCCTGATATGACCCGTCACGGGATGGTAAATTTGGCGAAACTCTAGCGGTCCCATGTGACAGTATTATTACATCCGCTGAATTTCCGCTTGCTCGGCCGATAACTAGCGGAGTGAGGGGGTGTCACAAATATGTCATAATCCAGGCATACACTCTTGCTCGCGGCAGACAGTGAAGTTCCTGTTCACCCGGGCGTTTTCAGCAATCTGGCAGGTATACACACTATGAGCAATGTAGGTCTGGGTGAGCATATCCACCACCGCTATGACCGTGAGCTGGACAGCCTGCGCAACCGGGTGGTGGCGATGGGGGGGCTGGTCGAGAGTCAGGTCACCAGTGCCCTGACCGCGCTGCGCGAGCGCAACTTCGAGCTGGCCGAGTACGTCATCCGCACCGATCACCGCGTCAATGCCCAGGAAGTCTGCATCGACGAGGATTGCACCTACATCCTCGCGCGCCGCCAGCCGGCGGCCGGCGACCTGCGCATGGTGATGGCCATCATCAAGACCATCACGGATATCGAGCGCATTGGCGACGAATCCGAAAAGATCGCCCAGGTCACGATCGACATCGATTCCAGCAGCTTCGCGAATATGGACGTGCTCATGCCGCAGATCGATCAACTCGGGCAGATGGTCGTCGGGATGTTGCGCGAGGCGCTGGATGCCTTCGTCCGCATGGACCTGGGCGCGGCCGTGAAGGCGGCCCAGAGGGACAAGGAGGTGGACCAGCGCTACTTCGAGCTGCTGTCCGAGATCATCGATCACATGAAGACCGTGCCCGCGGATATCGAGATGTTCCAGGCCCTGATCTGGGTAATCCGGGCGCTGGAACGCATCGGCGATCATGCCAAGAACATTTGTGAATACGTCGTTTACCTGGTGAGAGGCAAGGATGTACGGCATACGACCATCGATGAGCTCGAGCAGCAAATCGGATTATGAGCCGCTGCGCGAGACGACTGCCGAAGGCGATGTTGGGATGTCGACGATCCTGATTGTGGAGGACGAGGCCGATCTGCGTGAGATGCTGGCCGAAACACTCGAACAATCGGGATACACGATCCACAGCGCCGGCACCGTCAGCGAGGCGCGCAAACTGCTGGAGCAGCACATGCCCGACCTGGTGCTGCTCGACTGGATGTTGCCGGATACCACCGGCCTAAACTGGCTGCGCCAGATCCGCCGCATCGACCGTTTCCGGGCGCTGCCCGTCATCATGCTGACCGCCCGCGGCGAGGTCGGTGACCGTGTGGCCGGCCTGGACAGCGGGGCGGACGACTACATCGTCAAGCCGTTCTCGCTCAAGGAGCTGCAGGCCCGCATACGTTCCCAGCTACGCAATACGCAACCACCCGCGGATCACGAACGGCTCGAACTGGGCGGTCTGACACTCGATACCAGTACCCACCGGGTGCTGGCCGACACCACGGAAGTCAACCTGGGCCCCACCGAATTCCGCCTGCTGAAACACTTCATGTCGAACTCCGACCGGGTGTATTCGCGCAGCCAGCTGCTCGACAGCGTGTGGGGGCACCAGGTCTTCATCGAGGAGCGTACCGTGGACGTGCATATCCGCCGTCTGCGCAAGGCACTGGAGCCGGTGGGCAAGGCCGGCCTGATTCAGACCGTACGCGGTGCGGGTTACCGGTTCAGCCTGCGGGGTTCCTGATTGTACCAGCCTGTTTCGCTATACCGGGAGCTGCTGGCGCTCGGATTGCTGTTGCTGGCTGGCTGGTCCCTCTGTGAACTGACCGATATCAGCAAGTGGCTGTTGGCGGTCATTCTCCTCGGCTACATGGTCTGGCATCTATACCACCTGTGGCGGCTGGTGCGCTGGCTCGAAGACAGCGCCAACCAGTTACCCCCTGCCGCGCGCGGGGTGTGGGGATACGTCTATTACCGTCTCGAAGTAAAGCGTCGCAAGGCGGCCAAGCGCAAGAAGCAGATTGGCAAGCTGCTCAAGCAGTTCCAGGCCTCGACCCAGGCCCTGCCGGATGCCACGGTCGTGCTCGACAAGAACTTCCGCATTCAGTGGCTGAATGACGCCACCACGAACATCCTCGGGATCCAACGTTCCGACACCGGGCAGCCGGTGTCAAACCTGCTCAGGGATCCCAAGTTTATGGAATACCTGCAGCAAGGCCGATTCGATAACACGCTCAATCTCGAGTCGCCGCGCGACAAGCGCATGCGCATTTTCATCCGGATCGTGCCGTTCGAGCGCAAGCAGTTCCTGCTGCTGGCGCGCGACGTGACCCAGCAGCACCTGCTGGAGAATATGCGCCGCGATTTCGTTTCCAATGCCTCGCATGAATTGCGCACCCCGTTGGCGGTCCTGCAGGGTTCGCTCGAGCAGCTGGAAAGCGAGGTGGACAGCAATCCTGTACTGGCCCGTCCTGTGGCACGGATGAAACGCCAGAGCGAGCGCATGATGCGTATCCTGCAGGATCTGCTCACGCTGGCCCGCCTCGAGAGCCGCAGGCAGCCCGAGGGCAAGCATGCGGTCAACCTCTCCAGTCTGGTCGGCGAGGTGGTGGAGGAGGCGCGCCTGGCGACCAAGTTGCAAGGCGGACACGATGTCCGGGCCGACATCGCACCGGATATTGGCCTTGTCGGCAACCCGCAGGATCTGCATGCGGCCGTCTCCAACCTGGTCATGAACGCCGTGCGCTACACACCGCCCGGCGGCGTGATCAGTGTTACGCTCGCTCCGGTTGATAACGGCGTGCGCTTCGAGGTCGTCGATACCGGGGTAGGGATCTCACCCCAGCACCTGCAGCGCCTGACCGAGCGTTTCTACCGGGTGGACGTGGGACGCTCGCGCGAATCGGGCGGTACCGGGCTCGGCCTGTCCATCGTCAAGCACATCCTGGAGCAATACGGCACCCAGCTGGACATCGCCAGCACCCCGGGTGCCGGTTCGCGCTTCGGCTTCACCCTGGGCCGCAAGCACCTGTGCGAACTCGGTCCGCAGGCATGCAATGCCTGATATGATGACGCGGTCGCAGCCCAGCGCTGTCTGATTACACCGGTGGCCGGACGCCGGCGCCGGGAGGACTGCCATGTCTGCTGGTTGCGCACTCTTCAACCTGGGATTCCGGCCGTTTTTCCTGCTTGCCTGCCTGTATGGGCTGGCGGCGGTACTCGCCTGGCTGGGGTTCTATACGCTGGGCTGGCCGTGGCCGCGTGCGGATATCAGTGCACTCGACTGGCACGCCCACGAGATGGTCTTCGGGTACACCCTGGCCGTGATTGCCGGCTTTCTGCTGACCGCAGTCCGCAACTGGACCGGGGTGCAGACCCTGCGCGGCGTACCGCTGCTGCTGCTGTGTCTCGCCTGGCTGGCCGCGCGCTGCGTGCCGCTCGCGGGGGGCGGACTGCCACTGCACTGGGCGATGCTGGCCGATGTCCTGTTCGATCTGGGACTGGTCACGGCTGTGGCCTGGCCGGTGTTCCGGGTCCGGCAGTGGCGGCAGCTGGGCATCCTGTCCAAGTTGCTGCTGCTGGCTTGCGCCAATCTGCTCTCCTACGCGGGCCTGCTCGGGATGTATCCCGGCGCCACCCGGGCCGGACTGTATTCGGGTGTGTACCTGGTGATGGCGCTGATCTTCGTGATGGCACGCCGGGTGCTGCCGTTTTTCATCGAGCGCGCGCTGGACCGACCGGTCCAGGTCAGCAACCGCCGCTGGCTGGATCGTAGCAGCCTCGTCCTGTTCCTGGTGTTCTGGCTGGTCGATGTCCTGTGGCCGGAGCAACCTGCCGTGGCCGGGCTTGCGGCCGTGTTGTGCCTGTTGCATGCCTTGCGGCTCGCCGGCTGGTATGCCCGGGGCCTGCTCGCCCGGCCGCTGCTGGCGGTGCTCTGGCTGGGCTATGCCTGGCTCGTCATCGGGTTCGCGCTGCGCGCCCTGGCGCCGCTGACCGGCATCGCGCCGACCCTGGCCCTGCATGCCTATACCTACGGCGGCATCGGCCTGTTCACGCTGGGAATGATGGTGCGCGTGACGCTCGGACACACCGGACGCAGCGTGCAGCGGCCGCCTGCGCTGTTCGCGCCGGCCCTGTACATCCTGCTGGCCGGTGCCGTGCTGCGTGTGCTGCTGCCACTCGTGGCCGCAGCGCACTACCCGTGGTGGATCGGGCTGTCGCAGCTGTGCTGGCTGGCGGCGTTCAGTCTGGTGCTGGCCTGTTGTCTGCCGCTGTGGCTGCGGCCGCGTGTCGACGGTCAGCCGGGTTGACGGGTCTGTCGCCGGGCTCGACCGGCAACGTCGTGTCGTTCTCCGCGTCCTCCCAGTCGTAGTGGCGCCCCGGTGGCCGCGGATCGCGGTGGGCGAACAGCAGTGCGGCCAGCACGCCGGCCGCGGCACCGAAGAAATGGCTCTCGTAAGAGATGTCGGGTTGCTGCGGGAAGATGGTCCAGATCATGCCGCCGTAGAGCAGGAACACGATCAGCGCCAGTGCGATCGACGGCCGGTCCCGCCGCAGGATGCCGCTGGTGAAGATGTAGAACATGATGCCGTGGGTGAGGCCACTCGCGCCGAAATGCCAGCTGGCGCGGGCGAACAGCCAGACACACAGGTTCGAGCCGAGCCAGATCAGCGCCAGCGCCGCGCGCGCCGAACGCGGATAGCCGTACAGCAGGGTCGTCAGCAGTACCAGCAGCGCGAAGCTGTTGGAGATCAGATGGCCCCAGGAGCCGTGGATCAGCGGCGCGAACAGGATGCCGGGCAGGCCGATCAGGGCACGCGGGTAGATCCCGAGCCGGTACAACCGCAGATCGAGGCCCTGGTCGAGCAGGGCGAGCAGCCAGAGCAGGCCGATGACGGCCAGCGCGCCCGCCGCGCTGTACCTGAAATTGTGCTGCATTTCCGTTCAGGCGGCGCCGGGGGCAGAGTGCCGGCAAGGTGTGATCCTAGCGGAGCAGGGCTTCCAGCTCGTCATGGTTGCCCCGGTAATGACCGGGAGCGACCTTTTCCAGTACACCCTGCCGTTTCAGGTCCGCGATGTTGCGGCTGACGGTTTCCGGCGAGGTGCCGATGATCGCCGCCATGTCATTGCCGCCGAGCATCGGAAACACGCCACTCTGGCTGGCTGAATGCCGCAGCATGAACAGCAGCAGATTGGCGATGCGCTTCTTGGCCGGCCCGGTGGCGAGGTTCACGATCCACTCATCCGCGCGGTCGAGCTGGTCCTGCAGCCGCTGGCGGATCTGGTCGCACAGCGCGGGGAAGCGGGTGTTGAGCTGCTCGATGGTGTGTACCGGAATCCGGCAGATGTCGCTGTCGCCGGCGGCGATCGCGGTGTGGCGGTAGGTACTGCCGGCATCGAGCAGCTCCAGGCCGATGGCGGCCTTGGGCCCCACCAACCGGACGATGCGCTGTTCGCCCTGCTCGTTGATCGACAGCAGCTTGATCAGTCCCTTGCGCACCGTGAAGACCGCGCCATCGTCGTCGCCCTCCTGGTAGAGGGTTTTGCCGGCCGGGAAGATGAAGTGATCGACGGGTTCCAGGTCGTCGGTGAACGCCGTGGTCGGCAGCCCGGAAAACAGCATGAGGTCGCGGATGCCGCAGCGGGCGCAATCGGCGCGCCCCACCCAGTTTGCATCGGTGCAATAGCTGCGTTTCTGCATGTAATTTCCCGTGCCCGGACGGTTATGTCTGCGTTCTGTATCTGATAGTCGCATGTAATTCTGACCGATATCAATAACATGGTCGGCACCGGCGGGCCGTTGGCCGGACCCTGGCCGGCTATTCTGCGCCATTGGCCGCTGTTGAGTCCATTTTAGGGCCTTCCGGCGGGAAATGCCCGCCTAACCGGCGCCGACAGGCCGCGCCGGCGGGAGCTGAGCTGCATCAATTTCGGTGCTGCGGCGGTTGACTGGGGGCCATACCTGGATAAGAGTCGGCGGATGAACGTCGGGAACGAGCCTGGTGCCGGCACGACCGCCGAGAGCGTGTTCCGGGTGCGCCGCCTCACCAAGGTCTACCACATGGGCGAGGTCGAGGTGCACGCCCTGCGCGGCGTCGACCTCGATCTTTTCGCCGGCGAGCTGATGGTGCTGCTCGGTCCCTCCGGCAGCGGCAAGTCCACGCTGCTGAACATCCTCGGCGGGCTCGATACGGCCACGGCTGGCGAGGTGTTCTATCGCGATCAGGATCTTACCCATGCCGATGAGCGGCGCCTGACCGAGTACCGCCGTTATCACGTGGGATTCGTGTTCCAGTTCTACAATCTGATGCCGAGCCTTACGGCGCGGGAGAACGTGGCAGCGGTCACCGAGATCGTGCCGCACCCGATGACGCCCGAGGATGCGCTCGCACTGGTCAAGCTGCAGCATCGCATGGATCATTTCCCGGCCCAGCTCTCCGGCGGCGAACAGCAGCGCATCGCCATCGCGCGCGCTATCGCCAAGAATCCCGCCGTCCTGCTGTGCGACGAGCCCACCGGCGCGCTCGATTCGGAGACCGGCGTCCTGGTGCTGGAGGCGCTGGAGCGTGCGAACCGTGAACTCGGCACCACCACGGCACTGATCACGCACAACGCCGGGATCGCCGAGATGGCCGATCGGGTCGTACATATCATGGATGGCCGTATCAGCGCCGTGGAGCGCAATGCGACGCGCAGGTCGGCAGCCGGGCTGAGCTGGTAGCGTGCGCGCTCTGAACCGCAAGTTGTGGCGCGACCTGTGGGGAATGCGCGGCATGGTACTGGCGATCGCGCTGGTGCAGATCGGCGGGGTTGCGACCTTCGTCATGTCGCTGTCGACCTACGACACGCTGCTGATCGCGCGTGACGGGTACTATCGCGAGGAGCGTTTCGCGGATGTGTTCGCGACGCTGAAGCGGGCACCCGCAGCGGTCAGCGGCCGCCTGCAGGACATACCCGGGGTGGAACGCGTGCAGACCCGCGTGGTCGCCGCCGCACGCCTGGCGGTGCCGGGTTTCGGGGACCCGGTGGTCGGTACCCTGGTGTCGGTGCCCGAAGGGCGCGAGCCGGAACTCAATGGCCTGCATCTGCGTCGCGGCCGCCTGGTAGAGGCAGGCAGGGACGACGAGGTGCTGGTCAACGATTCCTTTGCTGAGGCGCATGGCATCGGGCCGGGCGACGTCCTGACGGCGACCATCAACGGCCGGCGCAAGCAGCTGACCATCGTCGGCATAGCCATGTCACCCGAGTACATGTATGCGATTGCGCCGGGTGCGGTGTTTCCCGATTTCGAGCGCTATGGCATCTTGTGGATGGGGCGCACCGCGCTGGCGGCCGCGTACAACATGGAAGGGGCCTTCAACGACGCCAGTTTCAGGCTGACGGCGGGAACCCCTGCCGCTGATGTCATCGAGCGCATCGATCGCGTGCTGGCGCGCTACGGCGGTCAGGGCGCCTTTGGCCGCGGCGACCAGACCTCGCATCGCTTTCTCTCCGAGGAACTGAAGGGGCTGGAGACCATGGCGGCGGTGTTTCCGGTGATCTTCATGGGTGTGGCCGCGTTTCTGCTTAACGTGGTCATCACCCGGCTGGTAACGACACAGCGCAACCAGATCGCGATTCTCAAGGCCTTCGGCTACAGCAACCTGGCCGTGGGCATGCATTACGCGGCGCTGGTGGTATTGATCATCCTGCTGGGACTGGCCGGTGGTGTCGCTGTCGGTATCTGGATGGGGCGCGGGCTGAGTTCGCTGTATATGGAATTCTACCGCTTCCCGTTTACCGAGTATCACCTGCATGGCTACATCGTCGGGATGGCGGCACTGGTGAGTCTTGCCGCCGGGATGTCCGGCACGGTGCTGGCGGTATATCGGGCCGTGCGGCTGCCGCCGGCGGAGGCCATGCGACCGGAGACGCCGACCGTTTACCGCCGTACGCTCGTTGAGCGGCTGGGCCTGCAGCACCTGCTGTCGCAGCCGACGCGCATGATCGCACGTCATATCGAGCGTCGGCCGTTCAAGACGCTGCTGTCCGTTGGCGGTATTGCCGCCGCCTGCGGCATCGTCATGGTGGCGAATTTCCAGCGCGATGCCGTGACCTACATGGTGGACGTGCAGTACGCCATGAGCCAGACCCAGGACCTCCTGGTGACCTTGACCGAGCCGAGCTCGCAGCACGCGCTGTACTCGCTCACCGGCATCGAGGGCGTGCAGTACGCGGAGGGCATGCGGGTGGTGCCGGCGCGACTGCGTCACGGTCAGCGCAGTTACCGGGGCAGCGTCCAGGGGATGGAGCCGGACGGGAAGCTGCGCCGGATTCTCGATGCCGACCTGCGGCGCGTCGCGCTGCCGGCGGCGGGCGTGGTGCTGACCGACTTCCTCGCCGAACTGCTGGCGATACAGATCGGCGACCTGCTGACGGTTGAGGTGCTGGAAGGCGGCCGGCCGGTATTCGAGGTGCCGGTTGCCGGGCTGACCAGCGAATACCTTGGCGTTGCGGCGTATATGCAGCGGTCGACGCTGAACCGCCTGTTGCAGGAGGGCAACGCGATCAACGCCGTCTTTCTGGATATCGATGAACTGCACAGCGCCCGCATCTACCGCGTGCTCGACGCCATGCCGCGCGTGGCCGGCCTGGTCGTGCGCGAAAACGCGATCCGCAGTTTTCATAAAACGATGGAGGAGACCATCCTGTTCTTCTCCTTCGTCGCGGCCGTGCTGGGTGGCGCCATCGCCTTCGGGGTGGTCTATAACAGTGCGCGCATCGCGCTGTCGGAACGCGACCGCGAACTGGCCAGTCTGCGGGTGCTCGGTTTCACCCGTGGCGAGGTCGCCTATATCCTGCTCGGCGAACTGACCCTGGCCACCCTGCTGGCCCTGCCGCTCGGCTATCTCTTCGGCCGCGCGCTGTGTGCCTACCTGTCGAGCGCGTTCCGTTCGGATCTGTACCGTGTCCCGCTGGTACTGGAGGCGGACACGTTTGCCTTCGCCGCCAGCGTGGTGCTGGGCTCGGCGCTCGTGTCCGGGCTGCTGCTTTGGCGTAAACTCAACCGTCTGGACCTGATCGGTGTGCTGAAGACACGCGAGTGAACGGGCTGCTGTCATATGGTCTTAGTGACGAGAACAACCGGGTTTATCCTGCTGGCCGTAGCCATCGCCGCTGCGCTGGCGTGGGGTTTCTGGCCTGCGCCGCTGCTGGTCGAGCGTGCGAGCGTGCAGCGGGCGCCGCTGACCGTGACCGTCGAGGAAGAGGGCATGACGCGGGTCAAGGATCGCTTCGTGATGTCTGCGCCGGTGGCAGGCTACCTGCAGCGCATCGGCCTCAAGGTCGGCGACGCGGTGCAACAGGGTCAAACCGTCGCGGTCCTGGAGCCGCTGCGCCCGGACGTGCTCGACGTGCGCAGCCGCGCGCTGGCCGACGCCAAGGTGGCAGCCGCGCGCGCCAGCGTCGACGCTGCCCGGCAGCAGGCTGCCGCGGCGCGTGCCGAGGCCGAGTTCGCGCGCAGTGACCATGCCCGCAAGCAGCAGCTGCAGGCGCAGGCGCTGGTTTCACGCGAGGAACTGGACCAGGCCGAGACCCGCTCGCGCCAGGCCGCGGCGGCGCTGCGTTCCGCGGAATTCGCAGTCGAGGTCGCGCGCTACGAACTCGAGGCGGCGGAGACCGCGCTGCGCTACACGGTCTCCGACACGGCGGCCGATGCGCACGAGGCGGTGGCGATCAAGGCCCCGGTCGACAGCCGGGTGCTCGCAGTCCATCACGAAAGCGAGGGCGTGGTCGCGACCGGTGAGCCGCTCATGGAGATCGGCGATCCGGCGGCCCTGGAGGTGGCGGTAGACGTGCTGTCGGCGGACGCGGTGCGCATCCGCACGGGCACACGGGTGGAGCTCCTGCGCTGGGGCGGCCCGGCGCCGCTGGTTGCCGTGGTCCGTACGGTCGAGCCCACGGGTTTCACCAAGATCTCCGCGCTCGGGGTCGAGGAGCAGCGGGTCTGGGTGATTGCAGATCTGGGTTCCCCGCGCACCGAGTGGGCGCAGCTCGGTGACGGCTACCGGGTCGAGGCGACGTTCCAGCTCTGGCAGGAGCAGGACGTATTGCAGCTCCCGGCCAGCGCGCTGTTCCGGGTCGGCGCGGACTGGTCGGTGTATGTGATAGATCACGGCAGGGCCCGCCTGCGTAAGGTCGATACCGGGCGCAGCAACGGTCTGGCGACCCAGATCCTGGCAGGGCTGGAGGCAGGAGCAGCGGTTATCCTGCATCCCGACGACCGGATCGGGGACGGTGTACGCGTTAAGGCAGAGTAGGAAATGCGGGCTGCCGTGATGCCTGCGCGTGTGGGCGCCGCAGCAGGCGGTCATGGCCAGGGTGTTTCAACATTCGACATTTCGTGAACAGGAGGCTGGCATGTGGTTGACACGCTTGCTGCAAATGACCGCCGGTGCCGTCATGGCAGCCCTGCTGGGCGCCTGCGCCACGACCACGAATGTGGATTATCGTTCGGATTACGATTTCTCGACACTGCATTCGTTCCGGCTCGTGCCGCCGGCTACGCCGGGCAGCAGTGATACCCGCATCAACAGTCCGCTGGTCGAGGCACGGATTGCACACGCCATCCGTGATCACCTGGCGGCGCAGGGATACACCGTCACCGACGGTGACGCGGACGCGAATCTGACCTGGCAGCTGACTACGCACGCCGGACTGGAATCCGCCGATACCGGTTTCTCGGTCGGGATCGGAACCTTCAGCCGGCACTCGATGCTCGGTTTCGGCTACGGCTTTCCCGGTTATGACGTGAACAGCTACGATGAAGGCGTGTTGACCATAGACATGCTGCGCACGGGCGATGACACCCTGCTCTGGCGCGGTTCGGACAGCCGGCGCCTGGCTGACGGCGCCACGCCGGACAGCCTGACCGACATGATCAACGACCTGGTGGACCGGATTCTGCGCAAGTTCCCGCCACACTGATTGGAGTTCGTCCGCGCGCAGAGCGGCAGGCGCAGGCCGAGCGGTTCAGCTTGTGAGATTGGAAGTCGATAGAGGCTGTGCCGGCATCGTGGAAGGTGGCCGGCGCGACAGGGGGGTGGCATGACGGAGTCCCGTGACGGTTCAGGCGGCCGTGCCGAGCGGCGCGCTGCCCGGCGGCTGCCGGGCGGGCTTGCGGCGACCCTGCATGTCGGCAGCGCCGAGGTGAAGGGCCGTATTGCCGACCTGTCGCGTACCGGTGCCTGTATCGAGGGTGACCGCACCCTGGCTGAGCTGCTGCTTGCCTCGCAGCGACGCAGGGGCGCAGACGGACAGCCCGGGACGGTGCAGGTGTGTTTCACCATACCTGCGGACAGCGCTAGCGACGTGGCGGTAATGGTGCAGGCCAGGGCCGTCTATGTCGTCCACGTGCACGACGATATCTATCACTGCGGTCTGGAATTCCGGCTGTTCCTCAAGGGCGAAGCGGGAGTCACCGCGCATCTGCACCACTGTGGCCTGCCCGACTGACCCGGCCGGATTAATCCGTAGTCACATGGTTGGGCAGCAGCGACCGCCCGGGCGACTGCGCTGCGTTGATGCATGTCAACCACAGGCAACCCGGATGGGGTATGCTGACAGCGGCTTCCGGTGATCACGGCGGACCCGGACCGGCGACGCGGCCGGGTCACACAGCTTGCGGTGGATACAGGACCAGAAATGAGTGATTCGAACAAGCGCGTACCGGATATACCGTTACCGCCCGATCCGCATTACCGGCGCGAGCCCCTGCCGGAATGCCATCCCAAGACCGGCGAGGAGGATCCGCATGCACCGGAGCGTATCCGGGCGCTGCTCGCGTCGCCAAGCTACCGGCGCGCGGACCAGGATGTGGATTTCCTCGAACGGGATGAGGCGCGCGGGCTGCGTCTGCACCTGGATTACCTGAAGCCGGAACTCCTGCTGGCCGAGCATGCGATACGGTATACGGTTGTGGTTTTTGGCAGTACCCGCATTCCCGAGCCTGCCGCGGCGCGGCGTCGGGTCGAGCGGCTGGAGCAGGCGCTCGCTGCGCGACCACATGATCCGGAGCTGCGCCAGCGGCTGAAAGTCGCCCAGCGTGTCTTGGACAACAGCCGTTACTACGATCTCGCGCGCGAATTCGGCAACCTGGTTGCGCGCTCCGGCGCGCAACAGAACGGCAACGGTCTGGTGGTCATGACCGGGGGTGGGCCGGGTATCATGGAGGCGGCGTGCCGGGGCGCGTTCGAGCAGGGCGCCAAGACCGTGGGTCTGAACATCGATTTGCCGCACGAGCAGTACCCGAACCCCTATATCACCCCCGAACTGTGCTTCCGTTTCCGTTACTTTGCCCTGCGCAAGCTGCATTTCATGCGCCGTGCCTGCGCCCTGGTGGCCTTTCCGGGCGGTTTTGGCACGCTGGACGAACTGTTCGAGGCGCTGACGCTGATCCAGACCCGCACCATCCGGCCGCTGCCGGTGGTGCTGGTCGGTCGCGATTACTGGCAGCGCGTGGTCGATTTCGAGTTCCTGACTGATGAAGGGGTCATCGACGGCGAGGACCGCGACATCTTCTGGTTCGCGGAGACCGCAGAGGAGGCCTGGCAGGGCATCACCGACTGGTACGAACGTTGCGGCGAACCGCTGCTGCCGCCGGAGACGGACAAATGAAGCTCTCATTCCACGGCGCCGCACAGGGCGTGACGGGTTCCTGCCATCTGCTGCAATGCGCCGGTAAAAGCATCCTGGTGGACTGCGGGCTGTATCAGGGCAGCCGGGAGCTGGTCGAGGAAAACGCCAACGACTTCGGCTTCGATCCGGCGGAGGTGGATTACCTGCTGCTCACCCACGCCCATCTCGACCACTGTGGCCGCATCCCGCTGCTGGTGAACCGCGGCTTCCGCGGCGAGATCATCACCACGGCCGCCAGCCGCGAACTGGCCCGTCTGGTGATGATGGACGCGGCGGGCCTGCAGGAGGAAGAGGCGCGTTACCGCAATCGCCGGGCGCACCGCCGCGGCAGGCGGGGCGAGGAGACCGTCCCGCTCTACACCGTGCTGGATGCGCTCAACGCGCTGGAGAATTTCGGCCGGACGGCGGTGTACGGACAGACACTGCAGCTAACGCCGGAGCTACGGGCAACGTTCATCGACGCGGGCCATATCCTCGGTTCCGCCTGCATCCTCCTGGAAGCGGATGAGCACGGCCACCGGCGCCGGATCCTGTTTTCCGGCGATCTGGGGATGCAGGGGCGACCGATTCTGCGCGACCCGGCACAGCCGCCGCCGGCCGATGTCGTGGTCATGGAAACGACCTACGGCGACCGTCCGCACAAGGAGCTGGAGCCGTCCGTGGCGGAGCTGTACGACGCCATCAACACCACTACGCGGCGCGGTGGCAATGTCGTGATACCGACGTTTGCGCTGGAGCGAGCCCAGGAGATCCTGTATTACCTGCACGCCGGCAAGGAGCAGGGCAAGCTCCCGGAATTCCTGCAGGTGTTTCTCGATTCACCGATGGCGATCTCGGCGACGCAGATCTTCCGCCGCCACCCGGAATGTTACGACAGCCAGACCAGCGCTCTCTTCAGCAGCGGCGGGGACCCGTTCGATTTTACCGGTCTGCATTTCACCCGCGAGACGGCCGAATCGATGGCGATCAACCAGATCAACGGCGGAGCCGTGATCATGGCCGGATCCGGTATGTGTACCGGCGGGCGTGTGCGCCATCACCTCAAGCACAATCTCGGGCGCGAGCGCAGCAGCATCGTATTCGTGGGCTATGCCGCGCGTGGCACGCTGGCACGGCAGATTATCGATGGCGCGGCGAACGTGACAATCTTCGGCGAGGATTATGCCGTGCGTGCGGAGATCTTCACCATCGGCGGCTTCTCCGCCCATGCCGGGCAGCAGGAGCTGCTGAGATGGCATCGCGCAACCGGCAACCCGGATGTGACCTTTCTGGTGCACGGGGAAAAGGACAGCATGTCGGCATTCGGCCGCTTGCTTGGCGCTGCACGGGTAGAAACACCCGAATTACATCAGTCATTCGAGCTCTAGCGTCCCCATCACACGGGATCGTGGTGCATGATTCAGGAACCCATCCGTCCGATGGCGCAGCTGACGAAGGATTTCGCCTTCGCCTTCGCCGCCTTGATACCCTCGACCGAACCCTGCTCCGGATAGCCGCTGGCCAGCAGCGTCTCGACAAGACTGGCACGACTTTCCGCGGGGGCTTCCAGGGTGATGCGGCCGTGTTCGATATCGACCTGGACAGCGCTGACGCCGGGTAGTGCGCCCAGCTTGGTCTTGATGGTATTGGCACAGCCGCCGCACTTGATGTTCTCGACTTCGATAATGTGCTGCATGTTCATCTCCCGTACATTAGTCTGTTGAACAAAGAGTCTATCCTGACGGCCTTGATTTGTAAGCCCGTGAGCATGGCGGTGTGATCGCCGATGCTGGCCGTAACCAAAGATTCATCTGGCTGTAACCTCGTTGCAGGCTGCCGCTGCCAGAGTGCAGCGGGCTGGACAAAGGAGGTGATCATGCTGAGCCATATCCTGGGGCAGGCGTATGAATTCGAGCGTATTCATGGTGTTGCGCCAAACGTGGTGTACATCAATCCGCTGCACTTCCAGGCGCTGTACCGGGAGTTTCCCGGCCTGTTCGAGCCCGCTCAGACGATCAGGCTGGGGTTTCGCGTGGTCATCATCCCGGCAAGCAGGCTGGCCCATCCGGAGGTGTCGCGGCTGGGCCCCGAGGCAGCGCCGGCGCTGCAGGACCCTTCCCATCGGGCCGAGCGCGCCAGTTTGCCCGGTGTCGCCTGAGCCAGGGCGTCAGCCGCCGGTAGGCTTGCCCGTTGCACGTGCCCGGGCGATCTGCTGGAGTGACTCCTCGTTATTGCAGAAGCCGATGTCGTCGTCGGTCAGCTTGCCGCCGGCCAGTCTTTCGTCGCATTCACCGACATTCTCACAGGCGCCGCAGCGCTGCATGTGAGTATGGATATCGACCACCCGTTCGGTGCTGAGGTATTCGTCAATATCGATCCCCAACGCGGTCAGCATCTTCGACAGGCGGAAATTCTCGAGTTGCCGTGCCAACGCCTTGCGGTAGCGTATGCCGGCCTTGAAGTTGAAGACGATCGCGGCCATGAGCAGGAAGGTGAATAGCGCGAGCGCCAGCAGCAGCAATGCAGCCGATATCAGACTGACAGCCGAGGTCATAGCCTATACTCCCCTGTGTTACCCGTCCTGGCCGTGTTCGCCCTATGCTGCGGCGAACCTGCTGCCGTTGACACTGTCGGCACCAAACCATCCCTAGTTTAAAGCGGGTCGGACGGCAGTCCTTGACCCAAATCAAGCTTGTCGCTGTGGTGCCTGTCCCGTGCTGGCGCCGCATGTCTGGCCCAAGGGCGGTTTCTAACCGCATGATATAAATATAAATGCATATCTTGGTCGCGGTGTGCATGCTCCCGGGAGGTGCGTGCGCAAGGTCACGCGCCAGCCAATTCCATGCCTGTTGATGCAAATCAAGACCTTTGTTCAGCAGATATAGAATGCTCGATAGACGGGGTGTGACAGCCGTAGGATATGGTGCGCAGGAGCAGCCTGCGCGTGGCGCAGCGATGACTTGCATGGCTGCGGATATATCCAACGCCGGCCGTGCGCGCCGGTCCGGGCGGCCGTCGTTACCGCATGCGCCGCGCATCCAAGGACGCGAGGCCGGCGCCTCCTCCGCGTCGCTGTAACGGGATTTTTACTGAAAATCTTCTAAATCATGCCGTTACAGGGTAAGGCGGGAACGCTGCGTCGTGATCCGGATATTGTCGTCTAAACCTTTGGTAAACAGATTGTTACCTGACTGTTATTTGACTGGGCCGGAAATAAGGCATATTAATTATCCTGCTGTGTCGTGAGCCGGCCATTCCTGATGGTTGCGGGCGCATACATTGCCTCTTATGGTGCATGGGTATGAGTGACAAGATAATAAATATCGACAAGCAGAATGATGACAGCAAGAGCCGCGACGTCGTGATCGATGGCGATGCCATGGACCGTTTTGCGAATGCGTTCGAAGCCAGTGCACGTCGATGGGAACTGATCGTCTACCCCGCTATGCTGGCATTCGTGGTGCTCGCTGCCTACGGCTTTTTCCTGATCTATACCTTGAGCAAGGATATCCATGTCCTGGCGCAGGGCATGGATCCCGATATGGGCAAGAACCTTACGCATATATCGGAGAGCGTCATCTACCTGTCGGAAAACATCCGTACCATGACGCGACGTGTACACAACATGTCGGAGTCCGTTGAATACATGTCGAAGAAGATGGATGCACTGGAACACCTGGAGCCCATGCTGGTCAATATGCGTGGCATGAATGCGTCCATGGCCGAGGTAAACCGCAATATGCAGCTCATGAATGTTACCGGTGACATCATGCGTCGTGAAATGAACAACATGGGTCGTCCGATGGACTTCATGAACAATTTCATGCCGTGGTAGCCGGCAGCGTGCAGCAGCACTGCTGCACATAAGGAATATCCGGTGGTGCAGGTTCGGGACCAGTCTGTGGTTGCCGCTGTGCTGCCGGATCTAACATGACAGTCAAATAAGAACACGAGGAGAAGTTTATGTCGCTGAAGCCCTTAATAATTGCTTTGTCAGGAATACTTGCATTGGCGCCGGTCTATGCCGAGGATGCTGTGCAGGTTGCCGCTCCTGCCGCTCCTGCCGCTCCTGCCGCTCCTGCCGCTCCTGCCGCTCCTGCCGCTCCTGCCGCTCCGGCCGAACCGGCCGCGGCACCCGCTGCAGCAGAGGTGCCAGCGGCAGCCGTTCCGGCCGAGCCGGCTGCGACAGCCGCCGGAGCGGATTCCCAGCCGGGCGAAGCTGCCGCTGCAGCTGCCGAGACAGCCGTCGAGTCGGACGCGACCGATGCCGGCATGACGGCAGGAGACGGTGAGCCGGCTCCGGCGGAGAACCAGCTCGACCCGGAATTGCTGCAGCACCAGGAGGAGATGCGCGCACGCCTGGCAGCTCGCCGCGAGGCCATGCAGCAGCAGCGCGAGGCACGCCAGGAGCAGGCCCGGCAGCGGCGCGAGGCCAAACAGCGCTACCTGGATACACAGATGGACGCGTACCTGAAAGAACAGGAAGACCGTCAGTCACGTGAGATCACGCGCCTGGAATCCATGCGTGACCGAGCTGAAGAACAGCACAACTATCTGGTTCAGCACAACGAAGAATTGCTCGAGAAGGCACTTCAGCAGCAAATCGATACAGCGAACCGGTACGAGGAAAAGCGCAAGGAAGCTGCGGAACGCCGCAAGAAGCTCACTTCCTTCCGGGCCGGCATGAAAGACATGACGCCGGAAGAGCGTCGTGCCTACATGGAAGAGCATCGCGCCGAGTTGTTCGGCAGCGCGGACGATACGCCGTCCCCGGCGCCGTATCACGTGTCGCCGATGGCACCGCCGCGAATACCCAATCCCTACCTGCTGCCCATGGGGTCGGCACCGGGTCCCTACCGGGCGCCGCAGTAAGCTGTATCCGATCGGCCCGGCCGTCAGTGGGACGGCCGGGCGGGTCAGCATATGCGCGCCGGCGACGAACCGGCGTCCCGGAGCTTGCACTCAGCAGGGCTGCGAGCGTTTGGAAATTTCCTGTTCTGTCTCGCGTGTGGTGATCGTGGCCAGCAGTGAGAGTTCCTGGCTGAGCAGGCCAAGCAGATCATCCAGCGCGATGATGCCGGCGAGATCACCGTTATTGCTGATAACCGGTACGCGCCGCACCCCGCGGCAGCGCATGCGCTGGGCAACGTCAAAGACGTTTTCGTCCTCGGTTACCTTCAGTAGGGTGTAGGTCATGACATCGCCCACCATGACGCTCGTGGTCGGGACATCCTTGGCGATCACCTCTATCACGATATCCCGGTCGGTCAGGATGCCCGTCGGTCTGGTATGTCCGGCAGCTTCCTCGACGACGACGAGGCAGCCGACGTGATGTTCGCGCATCAGCCGGGCGGCTTCCAGCATGGACATGTCTCGTGTTGCCGTGACGACGTCACGGTTGCAGAGTTCTCCGGCCTTCATGATGAAATCCTCGCGCGCGCAGGCAGATGGGCTTGGCTGTGGGCGGAAAAGTATATTGTCTGCGCACACGGCCTGGTTTTGATCCAGGTCAACTGCCGGTGCCGGTCGAACGCGCGCGGGATCGATCTGCATCTTGAATGTGTTGCGACAGGTGGCGCGCTCTGACCGTGTCGTCCGTGCTGGTGTCGGGGCGGGAAATCACCGTCACCTAGACTGCGGTCGTGCCGCTTTGTGGATCGCTATTTGCCGGATTTTTCATTATAAAATGGCCTGGCAGGCCGATATGCTCGTAATGTGTGGGGGGATGCGCTGTCCACGGCATGTACTGGCTTTCCTTCAAAAAGAAGCAGGAAAAACAGGTCACTGGCTTGATTCTGCCTGGTGGCGGGGCGCGTAATGCCTATCAGGCGGGCGTGCTCAAGGCCATTGCCGACATGCTGCCGGAGGACGTGGAGAATCCGTTTCCGGTCATTTGCGGAACTTCGTCGGGCGCGCTGAACGCAGTCCTGCTGGCGAGCAGTGCCACTCGCTTTCGCGAAGGCGTGGACCGGCTCTGGGGCATCTGGTCCAATTTTCACGTCGGCAAGGTTTTCAGGGTGGATGGCTGGACCGCACTGGTCAGTGCCTGGCGCTGGGCAACGACCTTTCTGCTTGGCGGTTTGGTCAAGCAGCAGCCAGCGTCGGTACTCGACAACACGCCATTGCGCGAATTGCTGGAACGGCATATCCGCTTCGCCCGTATTCAACAGGCGATTGACAGCGGTGCGCTGCGGGCGATATCGGTGACGGCGTCCGGTTATACCAGCGGTCTCTCGGTCAGCTTTTTCCAGGGTGTCGCCGACCTGGTGCCCTGGAAGCGCACCCGCCGGCGCGGCCAGCCGACCGAACTCACGCTCAATCACCTGATGGCGTCATCGGCGATACCTGTCCTGTTTCCCGCGGTCAAGCTGCGTAACGAGTATTTCGGCGATGGTTCCATACGGCAGACTGCGCCGCTGAGCCCGGCATTGCACCTCGGCGCGAATCGCCTGCTGATTATCGGTGTCAAGAATACCCGGCAGGATCTGCCGCCGGACGATGAACGCGACATCCGCTACCCCACCTTCGGGCAGATTTCGGGTTACATTTTCGACAGCCTGTTCATGGACAGCCTGGATGCGGATATCGAGCGCATGCGCCGCATTAACCACACCATTACAGAAACCAAGGAAAAGCGCGTTGTCTACGGCGGGACCCAGCTGCGCCAGATCGATTATCTGGTCATATCGCCGAGCCGGGACGTGCGCGATATCGTAGCCAAGTACATCAGCAATTTTCCCCGCTCCGTGCGTATTCTGCTCAAGGGCATCGGTGCGCTGACACGCGAGGGCCGGCCGCTGATGAGCTACCTGATGTTCGATGCTCCGTTCTGCAAGGAACTGCTCGATCTCGGCTATCAGGACGGCATGGCGGCCAGGGAGCAGATCCTGCGCCTGATCGGATACGAGGACCTGATCGGGGAAGAAGAGGCGACCGGCTAGCCGCGACTAGCGATGTAACCGGTCCTGGCGGCGCCAGCGATCCACAATATCGTCAACATCCAGGTCCATGGGGCCGGTACACCAGTGCCGGAAGAAATCGACGCTGGAGCTGTTGGGCGGCGGATCGGGTTTGAACAGCTGGACACGGGTCGGCAGTGGCACCGCGAGCCCCATGATCATGGCCTCGCCCTGGCCGAGCGAAGACAGGATGTCGATCAGGTCGCGTTCGGCCTCTGGGACCAGGTCGCGGACGTATTCCTGGTCATCCGGGTTCGTCAGGCGCAGGCAAACGAAAGTGCTGCATTGTGCCAGCACAGTTTCGGAAAGATCATGCGGGCGCTGGGTAACCACCGCCATGCCGACGCCGTACTTGCGTCCTTCCTTCGCGATACGCTGCATGGTGCGCAGTGTGCCCCGGTACTGGACGTTGCCCTCGCGCGGTATGTAGGCGTGCGCCTCCTCGCAGACAAGCAGCAGGGGAAACTCCTTGTAGCGCGGGTTCCAGTAGTTAAACTCGAAGGCAAGTCGACCGATCTGTGCTGTCACCACCGGCCGCACATCGAATGGTACCGAGCTCATATCGATGATGGTGAGTTGTGCCTTGGGCTCACCGAGGCCGACGAAATCGCGCAGCAAACCGCCGAGGGTATCCGACGAGACGCGGTGTCTCGGATTCAGCAGGAAGTCATAGCGCATGTCGTTCATGCGGCTCTGCAGGCGCATGAGGAACTGGTCGAACAGCCCTGCTAGAGGGCCCTTCTCCTTGCCGAAATTCGAGGTGGTTTTGTTCGCCGTCTCGAAATAGCCATATAGTTCCTTGAGCGAGAAATAGACCGGCGAATCGATCGATATGTGACCGATGCCGAGATCCTTGTTGGACTTGTTGCGCAAATCCTGCACGCAGTCGCGCAGGAAGGCTATCTGCGATGAGGCGGAATCGTCCTGGCGGTCGATCAGCAGGTCGACCAGCTCGGAGAAGGTCATGAGCCAGTAGGGTATCTCGAGGTCGCGAGCGTCGATATATCGCGTGGTCTGTTCATCGAAGGAGCACTGCCGGACGCCGCTCTCATCCTCCCAGCTGTACTCGCCGTGCAGGTCTAGCAGAATGATGTGAGCCTTGGGCATGCGCCTGACCGCGCGTTGCAGCAGGTTGGCGACTGTCCATGACTTGCCGGCGCCGGATTGGCCGAGAATGGCCATGTGACGTCCGAACAGGGCGGCCGGATCCAGACACACATCGATCGAGTTGTCGGCGGATGAAACGCCGACGGCATAACCTTGGGCGCGGAATTTGACGAAAATGGACTCCATCTCGTCCCGCGTGATGTTGTGCACTTCCGCGCCGGTTACGGGGTAATTCTTGATGCCGTTCTGGAACACGCCGCCGGTGTTGATCTCGCCCAGCGGTATGAGGTTGATGTTCTTGCTGGTGCCGGAGCCGTTTGCCGCGGGCGCTTCACTGATCGAGGTGACAACGGCCAGGAGCTTGATATCGCCCTGGACGATCGAGACATAGGAGCCGGGCTGACCGCTGAGATCCAGTTCACCCTTGATGGATATGCGTGGCAGGCGCCCCTCGCTGGCGTCCAGCAGTCTTGCGGTCAGCGAGCCGGCCTCAACACGTGTGAGATGGCCAATCAGTGTCTTAGTGTACGGTGTCATTGCCGGTTACCTTCCTGAGAAATCGGTAATGGGCAGCGCCTGCTCTGCGCTATGCCGGTTCAGGAACCCGCACGCATCCGGCCGGTCTTGCCACTGCCGGTAGGTCGGATGCGGGGTTTACTCTAGCATATAGCGGCATGCCGGCCGTCGTTATTGAGTGCCTGTGCCACGCAGGGTGTCGCCGCAGGGGCTTTACGTGGCGCGTCCCGGTGGATCGGGGTGAACCCGGCGTCGGGGCGCCACCAAGCGGCTGCTTCCCGGGCGGTTTAGGTGATATTGGTCAGGGGCTTCCTGGCGGGACCTGCCGGGTGTGGAGTGCAGCGATCAGGTGACGGCAACTTAGCGCCCGGCATGACCGAGCTGTCGCTTCCGCGTCGGTGCGGGCTGGGGCGACACCTGCGCCAAGGCCTTCGTAGGTGAACGGCATGCTTGCGGCGCCTGGAGGGCGCGGACGGCGGGTCGGGGGAGAGTGGCAGGAGGGGCGCGGCTGTCCACCCGCCGGAAGCCGGCGGGCGGTGCCGCTGAGGCTAGTAGCTGCGTGCCAGTTCAGGCTGCATCAGATGACGGAACTGCTTGCGATAATAGACCACGGCGCTGGTGCCTTCCGCCTTGACGTCGAAGATCTTCCACTGGTCTCCGTTTTTATAGAAGCGGAACTCCAGCTTGGTCGGTATGCCGGTCGGCTGCATGATCCAGGCACTGACACGTACATCATTGCCGTCCTGACCGCGTGGGGTGAAGTAGCGGATGGGCTGGTCGGTGTAGGTCACAAGTTTTGATGCCAGCGTGTTCATGAAGGATTTTTTCAGCTGGTCCTGCATAAAGGCGCGTTGCTGCGGTGACATCTGTTGCCAAGCTGGTCCGGCGGCCCAGCGGGTCATGTATTCGAAATCGAAATAGGGTTCGACCTCGGTTGTCATGAAGGCAAGCGCTTGTTCCCGGTCTTCAGCGCGCCCGCTGCGGATAAACTTAGTCAGCTTGTTGACGCCGGCTTTGACGATGGCGTCGGGGCTGCTGGAGGCGAGCTTGTCGGCGTTGTGTCTGGGAAAGCTGCCGGGATAGCCCGGCGGGAAGGGTGCTGCGGTGGTGACTGCTGACAGGGAGAACAGGACGAGAAACAAAGCCAGTCGATGTACTTTCATTGATACCTCTGCGTGTACGCCGGGTGATGGAAAGAAAACAGGCCTGGAAACCAGGCCTGTTTATACATCAGACACACTTGTGTTTCCACCGCTGCATGCACATCCATGTGCATGCCGGTGTCAGGTGTGCTTACTTGCTTTCTGCAGCCGGAGCGGCGGGAGCCGGAGCAACCGGGGCGTAGCCGTAGGGCGCATAGCCGTAGCCGTAACCCGGGTAACCACCGTAGCCGTAGGGGCCGTAACCACCCCAACCGTATGGGCCACCATAGCCATAACCGCGGCCATAGCCATAACCACGGCCATAACCGTGACCACGACCACCACCGCTGAAGCTCATGTCGAAGTCGCCGAAACCATCACCGTCGAACGGACCCCAGTCACTGCC
Source organism: Pseudomonadota bacterium (assembly GCA_041395565.1). Lineage (NCBI taxonomy): Bacteria > Pseudomonadati > Pseudomonadota > Pseudomonadota bacterium. Next base: position 340,251 of record JAWLAI010000003.1, read on the forward strand.
CCAGCCGTCATCCCAAGGACCACCGCCCCACCAGGCGTTGGCTGAAGTCATCGGCAGAGCGGACAGGCCGGCGATTGCAGCTGCGGCCAGAACTGTTTTAACGCTGTTCATTGTGTAACCTCCTGTGAAGACAAATGCTCTAGTGATATTAGGCAACGATATTCTGACGCATGGTGCAAATATATATATTGACCTGTGTCAAGAAGAAAGTATCTTTATCACTATATTATTATTCAGCAAACAACTTATAAGTCAATAGCCAGATGCCGAATAACTGATTTTCCGGTAACAGCATGTCCGGATTTACCACGAGGGCACGGTATGCGAATGATTCTTATAGTATTAATGTTGGCATCAAGTGCGACGCTCATGGCGGCGCCCGATGGTTCCGCGCTTTATGCTGCCAACTGTGCAGCCTGCCATGGCGACAAAGGCGGTGGTGGAGTCGGGGTTCCGCTCTCGCTGCCCTCGTTTCTCGAGAGCATTGATGACAATTTTCTGCACCAGACCATACGGCATGGCAGGCCGGGGCGGGTCATGCCGGCATTTGCCGCGCTGAGTGATGCCCAGGTCGAGGCAATTATCCGCTTTATCCGGCAATGGTCCGACAAGCCTGCGCCGGTGTATCCGGCAGGGGCGGTCAAGGGTGATGCGGTGCACGGTAAGTCATTGTTCGCGACCTATTGCGCTGCCTGCCACGGTGCCGAGGGCGAAGGCGGCAAGGGCACCGGGGTCACGTTCTCGCGTCACCGTGACCTGCCCATCATTGCGCCGGCGCTCAACAATAGCGGCTTCCTGGCCGCGGCATCGGATGAAATGATCAGGCACACCCTGCAGTACGGGCGGGAGGGCACACCCATGCGTTCGTTCCTGGCGCAGGGGCTTTCCGAGCAGGATATCGGCGATCTGGTAAATTTTATTCGTACGTTCGATGGCGGCGCCACGGGTAAGCACGAGTTTCGTGCCGGCGAATCACCGGTACTGACGGCGGAATCACCCTATTCGCTCGAGGACACAGTGGAAAACGTCAAGCAGGCCATAACCAGTCAGAACTTCATCCTCATCAGGACCGATACGCTCGAACACGGTCTGGTGCCGGAGGGTGAGGAGAACCCCCGGCAGATGATCCTGCATTTCTGCAATTTCAAGTTCCTGTTCGATGCACTGGCGGTGGATCCGCGGGTGGGGATGTTTCTTCCCTGCCTGGTCACGGTTACGGAGACTGACGGCCGGGTCATTGTCAGCGCCACCAATCCGGAATATCTCAGTCACCTGTTCAACAATGATGAGCTCGATGACTATTGCAAGCGCATGCGTGGTGTTTACGAGGCAATCCTTGAAGAGGCGACGTTATGAATATGTACCGTTTGAACATGTTACTGGCATGGGCGCTGCTTGTGCTGACACAGCAGGTCGCTGCCCAGGAGATCATCATGACGCGATCCCAGCAACCCTTTCCTGAGACCATGCTGGTGCTGCAGGAGTCGATCAGGGCGCACGGTTACACGGTGTCGCGCGTTCAGCGTATCGATATCGGGCTGACCGGTATGGGTTACCAGACGGATAAATACCGGATCGTCTTCGCCGGTAAGCCCGACGAGATCAGAATGCTGACCGAAAAGGCGCCGCAGCTGATACCCTATCTGCCGCCCAAGATTTCAATCTTCGCCGAAGGTGAGCAGACAGTCCTGGTGACAATCCACCCGGGCGTCTACGCCGGGATCGCCGGTGACGCAATTGATCCAGTGTTCTTCCAACGCTGGGAAAGCGATCTGGAATCCATCTTCCATGATGTCAGCAGTGCCGAATGAAGCCGTTACCCTGCTGACAGATTGACAGGGTGTGGATAAAAAAACGCGGACCAGAGGTCCGCGGAGTGTGTGGGAGATGTTGCCGGCACTTGGCCACAACATGGATATATGTTGCACAACGCCGTTTTTCTAGACGTTGATTCAGATCAACTAAAACCAATCAGATAACGATTTTTTGCCGGCCTTGTACTGGTCAATGATTGCGACGATCTCGTCGCGACCTGCCTTGGTGGCAAGGTCGCGCGCATGTTCGCGATTGTTGTTGCGGATGCGCAGATCGGCACCTGCGGCCAGCAGTGTCTTTACGACGGCGGCATGGCCACGTGATGCTGCAAGCATCAGCGCAGTTTCGCCGATATTGTTCCTGACATCGAGTTTCGCACCGGCCTTGATCAGTGCGCTGACGGCCCGGTCGTCGCCTGCTTCAGCAGCAAGGATCAAGGCGGTGTTGCCGTCGCTGGTACGGTAGTGCACATCGGTCTTGCGGGCCAGCAGCAATTCCACGGTCTCGGCATCGGCGCGTGCGGCCGCAATGGCGAGCAGGGAATTACCCTTGCTGTCCTTGAGTTCTGTGTTGGCGCCTTTGCCGGTGAGCAGGCGAGCGACCCCGGTTTGCCTACTGTCGATGGCGTGCCAGAGGGCTGATCGTCCCTGTTTGTCCGTCCGGTCGATGTCAGCGCGGACTTGCAACAGGGATTGCACGCTTGCACTGTCGCCGTTGCGGGCTGCCTGCATCAACGCTGTTTTGCCGTCATTGTCGGCAATGTCGGGGTTGGCTTTGCGGGCGAGCAGGGTCCGCACCAGTTCGGCGTCGCCGTTCCGCGCCGCGAGGTACAGGGCGCTGCAGTTGTCCGTGCGCACGGCATTGATGTCGCCACCCCGATCAAGCAGCTGCAGCACGGTCTTGCTGTCGCCGGAAAGGACACCGAGCATGAGGGTGGTGGTACCGTCACCGAGTCTGTTGTCGATCCCTGCGCCGAATTCGAGCAGTATCGATACCACATCGTGATTACCTTTCCAGGCGGCGCGGGAGAGTGCGCTGTAGCCTTCCTTGTCCCGCGCATTGATATCAGCGCCCTGCCTGATGAGTTCGCGTACGATATCCGTCTTGCCGCGCCAGGCTGCCTCAATCAGTGCCGGCATCTGACCGGCATCCGCGCTCCCGGATTGTGCCCGCTTTTTCTGCAGTTCCAGCAGGGCCGCGGCCGATGCCCGTGATTGGGGTACACGATTTTCCGGCACTGCTCCACGAGCGGCCAACAGGTCCAGTATCGCTTTATGCTGCTTGCGATCGGCGATATCGGCTGCAGTCAGGCCGTCACGGTTTTTTACATCGAGTCTGGCGTTCTTCCCGATCAGCGTTTTTGCTACGGCAGCATGATCCTTGCCCGCGGCGATCATGAGCGCGGAATTGCCTTCCGCATCTGTCATATTGATGTCAGCGCCCGCGTCGAGCAACATCCTGACGATGTCGGCATGATCATTGCGGGCTGCGATCTGCAATGCGGTTTCACCACCCTTGTTTTTCAGGTTTGGCTGCTTGCAGGCGGCTACAAGCAGCTTGAATACCGTGGCATTCCCGCGTTCGGCGGCATCCATGAGTACGGTATTGCCGTATTCATCCTGTTCGTCGACACGGGCGCCGGCTGCCAGGGCACGTTTGACGGTGTATGTGTCGGCCTTGATGACGGCGCGGCGCAGGGATTCGGGGTCGGACGCACGTGCCGGCGTGTCCGCTGTTTCCGGTGCGGACGCCGCAAGCTTGCGTTGCGCCATGGAATGACCGTTGTCCGCCGCGCTCCGGTACCACTGCATGGCTGTTGCTGGGTCGGTGGCCGTGCCCCAGCCATTTTCATACATGACGCCAAGGTTGTACTGCGCCTGGGCATGTCCCTGGTCAGCAGCCTTCTGCAGCCAGTGGAACGCGGCTTCGTGGTCTTTCGGGACGCCTGTACCAGCGCGATAGAGCGCTGCGAGCTGGTACTGGGCCTCGGCGTTGCCCTGGCTTGCCAGCGGTTTGATGATCGCAACCGCCTTGTCCATATCCCGCGTACGCACGGCGGCATAAAACTGATCAAGCGCTGGATCGGCCAGTGCCGGCACCTGGATGCAGGCGCAGCTCAGCAGCAGTATGGTAGCGAGCCGGCGGACCCACCGGTTTGCCATGGTGGATGGTGCTGTGTCATTCAGTCCCATATTTAGTCTCAACCTCGATACCGGTCTTCTTCAGGAACGGTGTCGGTAGGACACCGCCGGCGCAGATGATGACTGCATCATTATCGATGGTGACGATATTGCCTTGGTGTTCGATTTCGACGTTCTTCGCCCCGATTTGCTTGACATTGGAAGACATGAGTACATCGAGTTTTCCGGCGGCTTGCAGGCTGGAAACCCTGTTGCGGTTCTTCTGCTTGGCGCGGGAGAAGGAGTCGCTGCGGTAAGATATAGAGACCTTGGTGTCTGGCTGCTCGGCAATGCTCGCTGCTGCGTCCAGCGCACTATCACCCCCGCCAACTACCAGGACATTGTGTTTGCGGTACTGCTCCGGATCGATGAGCCTGTAGACAACCTTGGTTGATTCCTCCCCGGGTACGCCGAGCTTGCGTGGCGTACCGCGTCTGCCGATGGCAAGCAGCACGCAAGACGTGCTGTAGTCGCCATTCGAGGTAGTAACGATGAAGCCGTTGTCACTCCGCTCTATAGATTCCACACGTTCACCGAAACTGATCTCGATACCGGTCTTGCTTATGACTTCGGTCCAGAATTTGAGCAGTTTTTCCTTGGTCACCTCGCGAAAATCCATCATTCCGACCAGGGGGAGTTTGACCGGGGCGGTCATGACGATCTTACCGCGCGGGAAATGCGCGACTGTGCCTCCCAGTGAATCCTGTTCGATGGTCTTGTAGTTCAGTTTGCTTTCCTTCGCACCCAGTGTTGCGGAGATGCCGGCCGGTCCGGCGCCGACAATGAGAACATCGAGCTGCTTTGGCGCCCCCTTGCGGCCGGATTTGACTATGGACTCCATGGCCTGCCGACCCTGCTCGATGGCGTTGCGAATCAGCCCCATTCCGCCCAGTTCGCCGGCAATGTATATGCCGGGAACGTTGGTCTGAAAGTCGGGCGCAACCAGCGGGATATCAACACCGCGTTCTGACGTTCCGAATACCAGCTTGATGGCCCCCATGGGGCAGGCGGTCTTGCAGGCGCCATGACCGATACAGTGTGCCGGGTTGATCAGTTCGGCCTTGTTGCGGATCAGCCCGAGTACATTGTGCTCCGGGCAGGCGCTGATGCATGAGCGACAGCCGATGCAGAGATTCTTGTCGATGAGCGGATGCAGGGAGGCTGGTTGCAGCAGTCCGGCTTCCTGGGCTTCCTGCAGTTCACGCAGGGCCAGGCGCTGCTTGCGCTGGCGCATATACAAATAAGTCGACCAAATGCCGAGCATGATGCTGAGGTAGAAAACTGTCGAGCTATCAAACATATCAATTCTAGTCTCTGCTAAACCCAGTCGTTTAAAAGGGTTTTTTATTTCGAACCGCTTGGCTGGGTATTATCGGGAGAAAATTTGCAATCTTCAATATATGGGAATATATTCCCAAAACGTGAAGTCCGTCACAGTTGCCCTGATGGTGTTTTGGTCTGCTGGGTGAGACTGCTGATGACTTCAGGAAATGTGTATGCGGACGCTAGGAAATGGTCGTCGTGCAGCGGTCTGGTGTGGATCAAGTCCAGAGTTATGCAGCTGGGCGCAACATCCGCCAGGCGAGGATGCAGCCTGACCGGAGGCCATAAGGCTGGCGATTGATTGGACGACATCACGCTGCCACTGACGGCGGACGGCTGCATGAAGTTGAGAATGTCGCGTATCGAGGTACGCGCTGCTGGCGAGAACGAATATGAAGAAAGCCTTGCTTGGAACAATCGCTTTGGTGTTCGCCGCCCTGGGTATGTATCTGGCAGCCGGCGGTGCCGGCTCGGATGAACACGAGTCGCCTGTACAGTTGCAGTCCGTCGATAAGTCAGCAACGTCACCAGGAGCCAACAGCCTGCCATCCGTGGCGGATATGCTCCAGAAGCTGGAGCAGCGGCTCGAGCGGGAACCGGATGATGCGGCAGGTTGGAATCTGCTTGGCCGTTCCTATGAATTTCTCGGTCGACACGAGGAGGCTGGCGCGGCTTTCGAAAAGGCAGCGGCGCTGGGTTACCAGCAGTCTGCCAACGCGCCTGTAGCAGAGGCAGTGATACGCGGTGTTGTAAGGCTTGACCCGGCGCTATCTGGCAAGGTGGTGGGCAACGAGACAGTTTTTGTTTTCGCGCGTGCGGTTTCAGGGCCGCGCATGCCTGTCGCCGTCCTGCGCAAACCTGCGAGTGAATTGCCGTTTGAGTTTGTATTGGATGATTCGGCTGCGATGAATCCAGAAATTAAGCTATCCAGTTACGGCCAGGTGATCGTGGGGGCGAGGCTGACAGCCACGGGTGATGCTGTGGCGCACGAAGGGGACCTGGAGGGCTTCAGTGCGCTGGTGAATGTTGGTAGCGAGGAAGCAGTGGAAGTAACGATAGATCAGTCTGTTTTGATGCAGGTAAATGGCCCTGCAGGAGAGGGTTGATATGTCAGCAACTATGACGACCACCATCCAGGGACGGGTGGCAACGCGCGATAATACTGCGAAACGTGCCGCAGGCAAGCAGCGTAACACGGAGCGTGATGCAAGACTGCGCTCGCTCCTGGGCGACCGCTGGCACACCCTGATGTACTACGTGCTGGTCATTGCTGTGATTGCCTACGGCTGGTTACGGCGCGGCGATGTGTATCTTTCTCCGGAAGATGGTGTCGGTTATGCGCTGGGAATCATCGGCGGCAGCCTGATGGTGTTGTTGCTGCTCTATCCATTGCGCAAACACGTCAGCTGGATGAGAAGGGTAGGTAAAGTCAAGCACTGGTTCCGGATGCACATGATCATCGGTGTATTGGCTCCTGTACTCATTCTCTATCACTGCAATTTCCAGCTTGGTTCGATGAACGGGACAATAGCCCTGTTCAGTATGCTGCTGGTTGCCTCGAGTGGCCTCCTGGGTCGCTATTTCTACACCAGGATTCACTACGGACTTTATGGGCGAAAAGCGGACCTGGAGCGTCTTAACAGTGACGCGATCGTGATCAAGGCCTACATGCACAGGGTTTTTGCTGCGGATCCCGGTCTGCAGGACCGATTGACAATCCTGGAGCAAAAGACACTGCGGCAGCCCCATAGTCTGGTTGGCGGTATCTGGCATATTGCGCATATTTCGGTGCTTTCCCGCTGGTATGCGCTGCTGGCCAGAATGCGGCTGCGGAATGCGCAGAATGCCATCATCCTGCGTGACAGGCTCAATCCAGAAGAGATTCGCAGGCTGCGGATTTCGAGCAGCTACTACCTGCGTCTGTATATGGAATCAATCCGCCGCGTTGCCGGCTTCACATTCTTTGAGCGCCTGTTCGGCTTCTGGCATGTTTTGCATCTGCCGCTGTTCCTGATGATGCTGGTTGCGGGTGTCATTCATGTATACGCAGTCCATTTTTACTGATATCCGTGACCGATGCATTGGCAAAAAAAGCGCTCGCGCTCGTCCTGGTATGCCTGTCGCTGGTGTTGATGTGTGCGATGCGGCAGGCGCACGCCATCGATATCGAATCGCTGGTGATGCCGGGCGAACTGATAGAAGGTCATGCCAAGTACGAGAAGGAATGCAAGAAGTGCCATCGTCCTTTCAGCAAGGAAAGTCAGAGCACTCTGTGTCTCGACTGTCATGAGGAGGTGGCTGATGACGTCAAGGCGAAGCGTGGCTTTCACGGCCTGAGTGGTGCCGGCGATGCCAAGTGCAGTACCTGCCATGAGGATCACCTGGGGCGCGACGCGAATGTCATGAAATTCAGCAAGGAAACATTCGATCATGACGAGACCGACTATCCGCTCAAGGGCATGCATGTCAGCGCTGAATGCGATGATTGTCACGAGCAGGAGAAGAAATACCGCGAGGCGCCGCAGACGTGCATCAGTTGCCATAAGGACGACGATTCACACAAGGGCAATCTGGGAGAGAAGTGTGAAGATTGCCATGATGTGAAAAGCTGGAAAAAGCAGGATTTCAATCACGATGAGACGGATTTCAAGCTGCGCGGGAAGCACGAGGACGTTGCATGCAACAGTTGTCACGCAGGGCAGCGCTACGAGGGCACGCCGGATACCTGCGTGGAATGCCATTTGTTGAGTGATGTGCATGCCGGTAGATACGGCAAGAAGTGCGATGACTGTCATCGGGAGTCAGGCTGGAAAAAGATCGTGTTTGACCATGACAAAAACACCGATTATCCCCTGACCGGAAAGCATGAAAATGTCGCCTGTGATACATGCCATGGTGGCAATCTGTTCGACGAGGATATCGGAACAGACTGCATTTCCTGCCATCGCAATGACGATGAGCACAGGGGGCAGTACGGTGAGAAGTGCGACTCATGCCATCGCACGGATGGCTGGGGCAAGGTCAAGTTCGATCATGACAGGGAAACTGATTTTCCATTGCGCGGGAAGCATGTCGACCTGCTGTGCAGCGCCTGCCACAGAGGTGAGCTCGAGGACGAGACGCTGGGCGTAGAGTGTGTGGACTGTCACAAGGACAACGATGTGCATGCGGGAAAGCAGGGCAAGGAATGCGCGAAATGCCATAACGAGAAGAGCTGGTCGGAAAAGATACGCTTTGACCATGACATGACGCGATTCCCGCTGATCGGCCTGCATGCGGTAGCGCCTTGCGAGGAATGCCACCTGTCTGCCGTGTACAAGGATACGAGTGCGGACTGCAATGATTGTCACGGCGATGACGATGTCCACGAGCGTAAACTGGGAATAGCCTGTGCACTGTGTCACAACCCGAATGCCTGGGCGCTCTGGGAATTCGATCATGACAGGCAGACGGAATTCAAGCTCGATGGCGGTCACAAAGGGCTTGTTTGCGAGTCGTGCCATACACAGCCTGCCAAGAACAAGGTCAGGCAGAGTTCGTCCTGCAATTCCTGCCATCGCGACGATGATGTGCATGAAGGCAGATTCGGGCGCTTCTGCGAGCGCTGCCACAACACCGAGTCATTTGAGACAGTACAAATGAGATAGAGCCCGGAGCAGCGGCAACCAGACTCCAGGGGGGTAAAGTATGATTTGCGTGCCCGCGAAAAATCGAATCGAAGATCTGTCATCGTCCTCACGCAGGACTTGGTCGAGGCTGACTGTTGCAGTCTTGCTGGGGATCATCGTCGCCACACTGTATGCGGGTGCCGGATACGCCCGTGACGAGGTTGTTGCAGAAGGATATGTTATCAGGCTCGCGTCAACCAGCCGCGGCTTCGATGACGATGTTGTCGGCGACCTCGATCTTCCCAATGTACAGCGCGCCTACACGACCACCTTCAGTAAGGATGGCCAGGAATGGCAGCAGCTGCGGCTCGGATTTTTCAGCACCAAGGCTGAGGCCCTGGCGGCTGCCCGGTCGCTGGCGGACCGTTTCCCTGGTGCGCAGGTCACCACCGTCTCCTCGCTCGACCGGAAGTCCGCTGTGACCCGGGCATTGTCGAGCAAGGCCGCGGTGCCGGCCATGCCGCCGGCCGCTGTCGCGCAGGTGGCGGCACCGGCCATGGAGAAAGCGCCTCCCGCCACCGGCGGTCTGCGTGAAAGTGTAAGCGGCTTCTTCAGCAAGCTCTCGCCAGCCAACTGGTTTGGTGGTAAGAAGCAAGGTGCACGATCGGAAAAATCCACAGTATCGGCACCGGCGCCTGTAACGCCAGGCAAAGCGCCTTCTGTACGGCAGGCGAATTCAAACACTAAACCACCGATGGCTTCCGCTAACGGGCGCGCCGCCGTTGCAACAGGCGCAGTCGGGGCCGTTGCAGTGCCTGCGCCAGCGACAAGGCCGTTGCCGGCGACCGCGGGAAGGGCGTTGCCCGCGGTGATGCATGCAGATACCGGGTCCGGTAGTGTCACCAAGGTTGCCGCTGCCGAGCCCGGCGTGACTGCAGGCAGTACGGCTACGGCACCTGTGGCGGTTGCACCGGCGCAGGAGAAGTCATTTTTCGGCAGCCTGAAACAATTATCACCGTTGAACTGGTTTTCAAGCGATACCAAGACAGCCACCGCGACAGCGGCCAGCGGCGGTGGTCTGGTGAAGGTTGCGGCAACGACTGCAGCTGCTGCAAGTACCCAGTCGGGTGGTTTCGATCATGCGACCACGGGATTCGTGCTGGAAGGGGCGCATGCAATTGCGGATTGCTCCAGTTGCCACTTGCAGGGTGTGTTCCGTGGCACGCCAACGCAGTGCGTTGCGTGTCATTCGGCAGGCAGTCGCATGTCCGGACAGAGCATGTCGGCAGACCATATAAAGACCATGCCTATCTGCGAGGAATGTCACACAAGTCAGCAGTGGGTGCCGCTTTCGAGGATGAATCACGATGTTGTGACCGGGAGTTGCGCGAGCTGCCATGACGGCAAGAAGGCGACCGGAAAATCGCCAGGTCACATCAGCACCACACAGGACTGCGAGACCTGTCATACGCCGTTCAGCTGGACCACTGCCGTATTTGACCACAGTGGCGTCCAGCCAGGCAGCTGTTTCAGCTGTCACAACGGTTCGCGCGCTACAGGTAAGAAAGCGACGCATGTGACCAGTTCCAACACCTGCGACGAGTGCCACAGCACCAGTGCCTGGATTCCGGCGCTGTTCGACCATGCCGGTATCACGGGCAGTTGTTCAACCTGTCACAACGGCAGTACCGCTACCGGCAAGAACGTCGCGCATATCAACACGAGCAATAACTGCGAAGCCTGTCATGCCACAAACGTCTGGAAGCCGGTCGTGCATCCAGATCATGCCGAGGTTGTCGGTACCTGCTTCAGCTGTCACAACGGCAGCACGGCGGGTGGCAAGACCACGAATCACATTGCCAGTAGCAATACCTGCGACGACTGCCACAACACCTCATCTTGGGCCGCAGTCACGTTTGACCATTCTGGTGTGACGGGAAATTGCTCGACATGCCATAACGGGACTTCCGCGACCGGCAAGAACAGTGCGCATATCAATACCACGAACAGTTGTGAATCCTGCCATGGCACGACGGCTTGGACGGGGGTGCAGCATCCGGATCACAGTCAGGTCCTGGGCACCTGCTTCAGCTGTCACAACGGCTCGGTCGCCTCGGGCAAGTCGAGTAATCATATAGCCAGCAGCAATACCTGCGACGACTGCCACAATACCAATACCTGGACCTCGGCGGTGTTCGACCACAGCGGCGTAACCGGCAGTTGTTCGTCTTGCCATAACGGGACTTCCGCGACCGGCAAGAATAGCTCGCACATCCAGACCACGAACAGTTGTGAATCCTGCCACAACACGACAGCCTTCGCCCCGGCGCTGCGGGTCGACCATGCCGACGTGCTCGGGACCTGCTTCAGTTGCCACAACGGCACCATGGCAATCGGCAAGTTCCCGACGCACATTGCCAGCAGCAACACCTGTGACGACTGCCACAACACCACGTCCTGGACCTCGGTGGCTCGACCACAGTGGCGTGACCGGCAACTGCGCGTCCTGCCATAACGGCAGCTCCGCGACCGGCAAGAACAGCACGCACATCCAGACCACGAGTGCCTGCGAGGATTGCCACAGCACGACGACCTTCGCGCCGGCGCTGCGGGTCGACCATGCCGACGTGCTCGGGACCTGCTTCAGTTGCCACAACGGCACCACGGCAATCGGCAAGTTCGACGCACATTGCCAGCAGCACCTGCGACGACCGCCACAACACCACGTCCTGACCTGGTGGTGTTCGACCACAGTGGCGTGACCGGCAACTGCGCGTCCTGCCATAACGGCAGCTCCGCGACCGGCAAGAACAGCACGCACATCCAGACCACGAGTGCCTGCGAGGATTGCCACAGCACGACGACCTTCGCGCCGGCGCTGCGGGTCGACCATGCCGACGTGCTCGACCTGCTTCAGTTGCCACAACGGCACCACGGCAATCGGCAAGTCTTCGACGCACATTGCCAGCAGCAACACCTGCGACGACTGCCACAACACCACGTCCTGGACCTCGGTGGTGTTCGATCACAGCGGTGTGACCGGCAGCTGTTTCTCCTGCCATAACGGCAGCTCCGCGACCGGCAAGAACAGCACGCACATCCAGCACCAACACCTGCGAGGACTGTCACAGCACGACGACCTTCGCGCCGGCGCTGCGGGTCGACCATGCCGACGTGCTCGGTACCTGCTTCAGCAGCCCAACGGCACCACGGCAATCGGCAAGTCTTCGACGCACATCGCCAGCGGCAACACCTGCGACGACTGCCACAACACCACCTCCTGGACCTCGGCGGTGTTCGATCACAGCAGTGTGACCGGCAGCTGTTTCTCCTGCCACAACGGGACTACCGCGACCGGCAAGAACAGCACGCACATCCAGACCACCAACACCTGCGAGGACTGTCACAGCACGACGACCTTCGCGCCGGCGCTGCGGGTCGACCATGCCGACGTGCTCGGTACCTGCTTCAGCTGCCACAACGGCACCACCGCGCCCGGCAAGTCCGCCAATCACCTGGCCACGAGCAATACCTGCGACGATTGCCATACCACGAATGCGTGGACACCTGCGGTGTTCGATCACAGCGGCGTGACATCCCCCTGCTCGACCTGCCACAACGGCACCACCGCGACCGGCAAGTCGCCGACGCATATCCAGACCTCTGGCCAGTGCGACGACTGCCATACCACCATTGCCTGGATTCCTGCGAGTTTCGACCACAGTCTGGTCACGGGTTCGTGCTCGAGCTGTCACAACGGCACCTCGGCGACCGGCAAGGCGTCGAACCATTTCACGACCACGCTGCAGTGCGACGAGTGCCACAGCACCAACAACTGGACACCGCTGATCTTCGTGCACAGCGGCGGCAACTATCCGGGCGATCACCGCGGCAACCCGCCCTGCAGCGCCTGCCATACCAGCAACAGCCAGGTCATCCCCTGGCAGTTCCCGGCTTACCAGCCGGATTGTGCGGGTTGCCATGCCAACCAATACAATGCTGGTGATCACCGTAACCGCTCGGTCAGTGTCGACCGCGATTGTGGCGCCAGCGGCTGTCACCGGGTCAGTGCCAGCAGCTTCTAGGCACCGTGGGTGAGGCAGTGCGATGGTTGGCCTTAGACGGCTGCGGCAATGGCTTCCGCCCGCACCATATGGCGGCTGTGACATAGTGGCGCGGGGCATGCGGCGTAACGGCATGTGCGCGGATGCTGGCCTTGTACCAATACGGGATATACTCTGCAGGCGCCGGTTGGTTACCGGGCGGTGCGGACAAGTCACGTAACGCAGCCGGATGCGAGGGCCGGCGGATGGAATCCCGCGGCATCAAGATGGGCGCACGCGTTGCGGCCGGCAGGCAGTCCAGTCACGGCGCGGGTGGCGTGAACCTGCGGAACCGGCACGATTCCCGGATGATGTCGGGTGAAGTGTTTACATCAACCAGATCTAAGAGAAAAAACATGACAAGCGCGAGGAGACTACGGCCAGGCCTGGCCAGGCAACTGGCAGGATTCATACTGATGCTGTGTGCGGCGGCGGCTCAGGCACGCATCAGTGTGCTGGATCACGTGGACGTGACGCACGCCGAGGGTTATTCGACGGTGCGGCTCTACATGAACGTCCCCATGCAGGTCAAGCGATTCGCGCCCGAACGATCCGGGGATTTCATCCGCATTTTCGTCGAGCCGGTGGCAACGCTGGGTGCCGAGGCGGATGTGCTGTTCGGCGACGAAACCATCCAGTGGAGCGCGGATGAGGAGGTGCCGCTGACGGAAATCAGCTATGAGAGTTCCGGCTTTGCGACCGCCATCGTCAATCTCCAGTTCGAGGAGGAGGTCGAGTTCGAAATCCCGCCCAGCCCGGATCTGCGTCAGATCGCGATAACGGTGCGTCACAAGGGCGCTGCGGTGCCGGATGTCCGTGAGCCGGTCATGCGTGGCGGTGAGGCAGGTGCCGCCGCCAGAACCTTCTCCTATGCCATTAACCTGGCGTCCTCGATGCAGCCTTTCACCGCAGCCGAGCTGCCCGAACTCGACATACTCCAGGTCTACCGGGTCTATACCACGGAATTCCAGAAGGACGGCAAGCCCTGGAGCCGGTTGCGGCTTGGCTTTTTCTCCAGCAAGGAGGAGGCCGAGCAGGTATTGCAGCAAATCGGTCCTTATTTCCCGGGTGCCTGGCTCACCCGTGTCTCTCCCGAGGAAAGGGAGGAATCCGCCGCTACCGCGATGGACGGTAGTACTGCCCGTGTGTCAGCGCGCAGGGCCGAGCCGGCACCACCGCCAGAGCCGAGTCCGGCCGCCCGGGTTGGCGGGCGCGTCACTGCTTCGGAACTGGAAAAGATGGGCGAGGTCATGGCCGAGGCGGAACGGCTGATGACGGACAAGGATTATGACGGCGCGATTCGCCTCTATACCAAGGTGCTCGATTATCCGGAGAACGCCTCGAGCCGCGATGCGCTTGAATATCTCGGACTTGCGCGTGAGCGCAAGGGACAGCTGGCACAGGCCAAGGCGGCGTACGACAGTTATCTGGAGCGCTATCCTGAAGGCGAGGGGGCTGACCGCGTCAAGCAGCGACTGGCCGGACTGGTGACGGCGACCAAGGCACCGAAAGGCAAGCTGCAGGCGGCCAAGGGCCGCGAGACGACAGGCGCCGAATGGGATGTGTTCGGCGGCTTTTCGCAGTTCTATCGTCGCGACGAGAACACCTCGCAGCTCAATGAAGACGAAAAACTGACGACCGTGACCCAATCGTCGCTGTCGTCCGATCTCGATATTACCGGGCGTCTGAAAACCGGCGATTACGAGCTGCGCACCCGTTTCGCCGGCGGTTATCTGTACGATTTTCTAAATAGCGGCGAAGACAGCGAGACAACGGTGAGCTCGCTATACTTCGATGCGACCAACAGAAACAACCGGCTGGCCATGCGGCTTGGCCGCCAGTCGCGCAGCACCGGTGGCGTGCTCGGGCGCTTCGATGGTCTGCTGCTGGATGTGCCGCTGACCCGCAAGCTGAGCATGGCTGCCACGACCGGTTTTCCGGTCGACTCCTCGCGTGACGGGTTCGACAGCAGTCAGTACTTCTACGGCGTCAACTTCGAACTTGAGGATTTCCTGGAGGGCTGGGACGCCAGCGCGTTCTATATCGAGCAGAAGGCGGACACCATACTCGACCGGCGCGCCGTCGGCGGTGAACTGCGCTACTTCGATGTCAATCGCTCGTTCTTCACCCTGGTCGACTACGATATCTTCTATCAGATCGTGAACACGGCCCAGCTGCTCGGTAACTGGACCACCGCAAGCAAGACCACATTCAACATCGTGCTCGATTACCGCAACAGCCCGATCCTGACGACCAGTAACGCTCTGCAGGGCGCGCTGAATCCGAACGACAACATCACGCCGCTCACCACCATCGAGGAAATGCTGGTGTTCTTCACCCAGGATGAACTGTTCCAGTTCGCCCAGGATCGGACAGCCACCGCCAGGCTCGGAACGCTGGGTGTCTCCAGGCCGATAACCGAGAAACTGCAGGTCAGCGGCGATGTCACGCTGTCCAAGCTATCCGATACCGTGTCATCGGGCGGTGTCGCGGTTGTGCCCGGCACCGACAACGAGTTCTATTACAACCTGCAGCTGATCGGCAGCAACCTGCTGAAGGAAGGCGATGTCACGATCATCGGGCTGCGCTTTATCGATGCGACCACCTCGGATACCACCTCGCTGTCTCTCAATACTCGCTATCCCGTGACCCGCGACTTCCGGGTCAACCCGCGCTTCAGGGTCGACTTCCGCAAGAACGATGACAACACGGAGCAGTTCATCTATCGCCCCTCGGCACGGCTCACCTACAGCATCAAGCGCCGTTTCAGGCTGGAAGGCGAGCTGGGCGGCGAATGGTCAGACCGCGAGATCGTGGCGGGATCGTCCAAATCGAAGAGCTGGTTCGTCAATCTCGGCTATCGGGCAGACTTCTGACCACCGTCGCGTGCGAGGAAGGATGCGGGTCAGGTGGCCGATCAGACAGCGGCAGTCGCTGCGCGTTAGTGCCCGGCCCGGTGTGGTTGGTTTGATGCAGTGCATGGGCGTGTGCCGGGAATGAGCAAGAGTTTTGACAAGACGATGTCCCTGGCGGTGCAGAAGCTGCTGCAGCCGCTGGTTCGCATACTGCTGCGCAACGGCGTGGCCTATGGCACGTTCGCAGAGCTGGTGCGCAAGACCTATGTCGACGTCGCGTATCGTGACTTCGCCCCGCGCGGCAAGAAGCAGACGGTGTCACGCGTCTCTGTGCTGACCGGGCTCACCCGCAAGGAAGTCAGGCGTCTGCAGGAATCCGGTGCGGCAGACATCAAGCTCGAGCAGGCGCGCTATAACCGTGCCATCAGGGTCATCAGCGGCTGGCGAAACGATGCTGCCTACCTGGATGCATCCGGCAAGCCGGCCATTTTGCCGCTGGAAGGGGACGGAACGTCCTTTGCCAGTCTGGTCAAGAACTACAGCGGCGATATCCCGACCATGGCGATGCTCACCATGCTGCAGGAAGCGGGCAGCGTGAGTGTGTCCGGGCAGCAGGTCAAGCTGGTGCGCAATGCCTATGTGCCAGCCAAGGATGCAACCGACAAGATCGAGATCCTAGGTGTCGACGTGCATGAACTGATCGCCACGATCGACCATAACCTGGTATCGGAATTCGATGACCTGCGTTTCCAGCGCAAGGTCGCCTACGACGATATCGCACCCGAGGCCGTCGACGGATTGCGCAGGATGTCGGCGAGCATGGCGCAGACGCTGCTGGAACAGCTCGATCGCGAGTTCGCCAGCCACGAGGTCGAAGACGGCGGGTCAGACGGCAGATACATCAGTCTCGGCATCTACTTCTACGAGCAGGATTCCTGAAGACCGGGATCATGCATTTACTGGGTTACATCAAGAGATGGCTGCCGTTACCGGTGGCCGCGCTATGTGTCACCCTGGCTTCGTGCTACCCGGACCCCGGGCAGATGGCGGGTGGTGGTATCGGTGGCACTGGCATCACCTCCGGCACGATCACCGGATTCGGCAGCGTGTTCGTCAACGGCATCGAGTTCGAAACCGCAGGAGCCATCCGCGTGGTCGACGACGTGCAAACTCAAAGCAGCGGGACGGACGATGCCGCATACCTGGATGCCGGCATGGTGGTGACGGTGCGCGGCACCGTCAACCCGGACGGGGTGAGCGGCGTGGCAACCGAAATCAGCTACGACGTTGCCATCCGTGGGCCGATCGCCACGCCGCCGGTGGAGGATGCCGACGCGGTGTTCAAGGTCTTCGACGTGCTCGGTACCGCAGTACGGGTTGACAGGAATGCCACCGTATTCGTCGCTACCGATTATCAGTCCCTGCAGATGCAAGACGTCGTCGAAGTCAGCGGCTATTACGATACCGCCGGTATTCTGCAGGCTACGCGCATCGTCGGTGCCGGTACATACGACCGGGATACGATCGTGGAAGTCAGGGGTGAGGTAGAGGATTTCGACGGAATCGCTACGTTCACCATCGGAACTCTTGCCGTCACCTTCGACGGGGCGACCGTGTTCGAGGGCTTGCCGGGCAGCGTCGCGAACGGCCAGTATGTGGAAGTCAACGGGCTGTTGCAGGGCGCTGCTGTTCTCGTCGCAACCCGGATCCAGCATGATGACAGCGAGGTTGAATATTACAGCGGTGCGATCAGCATCGAGGGACTGGTGAGTGGCTACGCCGATCCCGGAAATTTTTCAGTCAACGGCGTACCCGTGGATGCCACAGGCGCGACATACAGTCCGGCAGGTCTGGCGGCGACGCTGGGCGACAACCAATTGATCGAGGTGGACGGCCTGATCGCGGCCGGCAGGATCACGGCCATACGGATCGAGCAGCGTGGCGGGGATGTCAAGCTTGCCGGCGTGGTCGCTGGCAGCGATGCGGCGCGCGGCATGTTGAGTGTGGATGTCGTCCCGGGGCAGGAGTCCGTCGCCGTGACGGTTGATCTGCAGACACAGTTGGAGGACGAGCTGGCGCAGGTCGCGCCATTCACGCTGGCTCAGCTCAGTCCCGGCGATCCGGTAACGGTGCAGGGATTCCTGGACGCTGCGGGCGGTGTCGTCGCAGCGAGGATCAGGCGCAGGTCGCTGGAAGGCCATGTCCTGGCCGGGCCGGTGACCGCGGCAACCGGCACTGCTGCCGGCGGCAGCATCACCATTCTGGGCGTGACCATGTTGACCGATCGTAACACGGAGTTTGAGGACGGCGACGACGGGCAGTTCCAGGGCGGCGGTGATGATTTCTACGCGACGGTTTTACCCGGTGCCATGGTCGAGCTGGAAGACGGGCTGCCGGTCGACGGTGTCGCCGACGAGGTTGAGCTCGGTAACTGATGCCTGCCGGCCGCGGTCAGCTGCGCTGCAGCCGCCAGATGTGCTCGACCAGCTGGCTGGCGCCGCGCGTTGCAAGCTCCGGGTTGGCCGCCAGCGCATCGAATGCTTCCAGGTGTTGCAGCGCGAAGTGCGTGCTGAACAGGCGGGTCACCTCCAGAGCCGCGACCGCAAACGGCGGGCCGTTCATCTCCTGCTGCGGGTATTCCATCGTCACCAGCAAGCTGCGGCTGTCAGGCGGTAGCAAGCGCGCGAGATGGTCGGCATAACGCTGTCGCAAATCCTCTGGCAACGCGATCAGCGCGGCCCGGTCATAGCAGCCATCGAGGATGCCAAGCTGTCCTGTAGTCAGGGTGAAGAAGTCGCTGCAGTGAATCTCGATGCCGTCACACGACCAGACCGGGTATCCGGCATCCTCCCTGACCTGGGCGGGCAGGCTGTTTTCGCTGAAAAAGGCGGACACGGCCAATGGACTGATCTCGATGCCGATGACCCTGTGGCCCTGTTCCCTGAGCCAGATCATGTCGAGACTCTTGCCGCAAAGTGGTACCAGGACGCGGCTTCCCGGGCGCAGGCTGAGTCCATGCCAGTGCAGCTGGAGGTGCGCATTGACGGTCTGCTGGTGGAAGCCGATCTGGTTGGCCGTCCAGCGTGCGTGCCAGAATTCAGGGTCCATGTGCGGTCAGTTCCGGTTGGCGAAGGCGGTATCTCGCGCTAGTGACGCTAGTATATAGTGTATGTATGTCTGCTTGACGGTCGAGGCGGTAATGGCAGAACAGATTCCCGATCCCTTCCGGATCGCATTCAGGGGGCGATTCGAGAACATCCTGCGCTGGGAACAGCTGGATCTGCTGTGGGACACGCTGGGGGCGGATGCCGACGGGGGCTGGTATATCTACGCCGTCGGAGAGCCGCCGCCGTCGGCGCCCGCCAGTGATGCGCAGTTCAGGAGATTTCTGTCCGAAATCTTCCAGTTACTGCGGCTCGAGCATGACGAGGATTATTGCGGGATCGTCTTTACCGATTCGCGGGATGCCCCGACCTTCGTGAAGATCTTCGATCCGCACAATCTGGGTGTTTCCTGCGGCTACAGCGACAATCCCCCCTTGCCCGGCTGGATTCTCTCGAAACTTCCGCCGGCCGACATGAGTCAGACGGTGGTGCTGCCGGGCAACCGCCGGCGCTGGTGGCAGCGTTTTCTGCATCACTGATTATAAGTTGATGTTAATCAATGGGGTTTAAATCACGGCATGCTGTATCATACGGGCTGGGGTGAAACCTGCCAGCCAAGTCGGACGGTGCGGCAGCGGTTGAGCAACGGATGAATAGTCAACGGAGTGTTATCCAATGAATAAAGTAGCAAGCGTGGTGATCGCGGGTGTTTTGCTGGGTATACAGGGTGCTGCGTTGGCCGGTGATGCCGAGGCCGGCAAGACCAAGGCTGCAGCCTGCGCCGGTTGCCACGGCCCCGAGGGGGTCAGCAGCAATCCCATGTGGCCGAACCTCGCCGGGCAAAAAGAGGGCTACCTGGTGAAGCAGTTGAAGGCCTTCCGTGACGGCACCCGCACCGATCCCATGATGTCCCCCATGGCCAAGCCGCTCTCGGACGAGGATATCGATAACCTCGCGGCGTACTTCAGCAGTCTCTGAGCGCTGGCGCGGGCAGACCGCAGCGGTCTGCCCGCAGACTCTGCGCAGGGCGAATTCTGTAACCCGCGCGATATCATGCAACGACTGCCGGCCGATCCCCGCTCCCCGTCATGCGCTGGTTGAGATAGACCAGTACGCTGAGCAGCAGTACGGCACCGGCCTGATGCGTGGCAGCCAGCGGCACCGGTACGTACAGCAGCAGGGTCGAGATGCCGAGGGCGACCTGCAGCAGGACGGCAGCCAGCAGCAGGTGCAGGCCGCGGCGCAGCGGCGGCGCGGTGGTGCCGCGCAGACCGAAGAACCAGAGCAGGCAGACGCTGCAGAATACCAGCGTCGCCAGCAGGCGATGATCGAACTGCACGGTGGCGATGTTTTCAAAGAAATTGTGCCACCACGGTTCCAGCATGAATATCACCTGTGGTATCCAGTGGCCGTCCATCAGCGGAAAGGTGTTGTAGGCATGGCCGGCCTTGAGGCCGGCGACGAATCCGCCCGACAGGATAGTGATGAATACCAGGGCGAGCAGACTGCGCACGGCCCTGCGCAGGCGGGCACCCGCGGGCAAGGCTTGTTCCGCTCCGTGCCATAACCCCAGGGCGACGTGCAGCATCCAAGCGTAGATCAGGAGCGCCAGTCCCAGATGCGCGCTCAGCCGGTACTGGCTGACATGCGGATCGTCGACCAGTCCACTCTTGACCATGTACCAGCCCAGCAGGCCCTGCAGGCCGCCCAGTACGAACAGCGCGGCGAGGCGGGGCGCCAGTGGACGACCTAACCGGCCGCGTACCAGGAAATACAGAAACGGCAGCAGGAACACCGTACCGATGGTGCGCCCGAGCAGGCGGTGCGAAAACTCGAACCAGTAGATGCGCTTGAATCCCGCCAGATCCATGCCGGCATTGATATGGCGATATTCGGGCGACTGGCGATACAGCGCAAAGGTTTCCTCCCAGCTGGCCTGGTCCAGCGGCGGTACGATCCCGAAAATCGGGTCCCATTCCACCATGGACAGGCCGGAGCCGGTCAGCCGTGTGACGCCGCCAAGGACGACCATGGCATAGATCATCAGGCAACAAACCAGCAGCCAGACGGCAACGGGTCGGTCTCGGTTCAGCGCGGCGGCGCGCGGGCTGGTTTCGGGCATGGTGTTTCTGGCGGCCAGTGGCTAGAGTAGGATCAGGATCGGGCAGGGCATTGTAACCGAAAAGCCCGGCCTGCCGCGGATTCGGGATGCGTCCGGGTGCCTGGTGGCAGGCCGGTGCCGCTCCGGGGGAGCGTATGAAGCAGCCGTTCAGCATACTGGCAGTGGTGGCCGTGGCGGCAGCTGGCCTCTATCTGGCGCTGTCGACACAACACGCCGCGGTGGATGCCAACCTGCCCGTGAAACGGGACCCGACATCCGTACCCGGTGCGGTGACTGCCGACGAGCTGCTGCCGGAACAGGCCGTGCTGGATATCTCGGTGCACACGCTGGATGAACTGCGTGTATTGCTGGATCGGGCCGAGCAGCTGTCCAACCGGCTGCTGGACCAGGGACGGACCGGTGCCAGCGTGGTGCTCGTCCTGCACGGACCCGAGGTCGAGTTCTTTTCCACCAAGAATTACGCGCGCTACCGCGATATCGTGGATCAGGCGGCGCGTCTGGATGCCTTCGATATCGTGGACGTGAAGATCTGCCAGGGCATGATGAATGTCAGGGGCGTGGCCCGTGATGACATACCCGCCTTCATCGACCAGGTCCCGGACGGGGGTGCCGAGATCGAGCGGCTGCAGCGCGAAGGTTACGTCTACTTCTAGGGCGGGGTTCTGGTCACCGCGCAAGGCGCGCAGTGATCACCTGCGGGGAGACGTGCCGGGGCGGACCGGCCGGTCCGCCCCGGCACGGGGTCTTACGCGTTGCGCCTGCTCAGGATGCGTTCGATGATCGGCGCCAGGATGATCTCCATGGCGAAACCCATCTTGCCGGCCGGCACCACGATGGTGTTGCGCCGTGACATGAAGGAATCCTTCATCATCGCAAGCAGATAATTGAAATCGATATCCAGGGCACGCGGATCCTTGAAGCGGATGACGACGAAGCTCTCGTCAGGCGTCGGGATGTCGCGTGCGATGAACGGGTTCGAGGTGTCCACGGTCGGGACACGCTGGAAGTTGATGTCAGTGCGCGAGAACTGCGGCGTGATGTAGTGCACGTAGTCATGCATGCGGCGCAGGATGGTATCGGTGACGGCTTCCGCCGAGTAACCGCGCTGCTCGCAGTCGCGGAAGATCTTCTGGATCCATTCGAGGTTGACGATCGGCACCACGCCGATCAGCAGGTCGACGTGGCGCGCGACGTCGACGTTGTCGGTGACCACGCCGCCGTGCAGACCTTCATAGAACAGCAGGTCGGTACCTGAACCAACCGTTTCCCAGGGCGTGAACTCGCCGGGCTTCTGCCCGAACGGCTTGGCTTCCTCTTCGCTGTGCAGGTAGTAGCGGCGCTCGCAGGAGCCGGTATCGCCGTAGCTGCGAAAGGTCTCCTCGAGCTTGTCGAACACATTCGCCTCGGGTCCGAAATGGCTGAAGTGGTTGTTACCGCTGGCCTCGGCGGTCTTCATGGCCTCTTTCATCGCGGCACGGTCGTAACGGTGATAGCTGTCGCCCTCGATGACCACCGGATTGACACCCTCGCGCAGGAAGATGTGCTCAAAGGCGACTTTTACGGTCGTCGTGCCGGCGCCGGATGAACCGGTGACGGCGATGATCGGATGTTTCTTGGACATGGTGGCTCCTGGCCCTGTGCATGGCTGATTATTGGTTCGCGGCGGCGCGGGCGGACAAGGCAAGCCGTCGAAA
The DNA here is from genome assembly GCA_041395565.1 of Pseudomonadota bacterium. Classification (NCBI taxonomy): domain Bacteria; kingdom Pseudomonadati; phylum Pseudomonadota; species Pseudomonadota bacterium. The sequence continues at coordinate 363,055 of JAWLAI010000003.1, forward strand.
TCCGCCTGCATTATGGCAGGCGCGCGTGATCCGCAGAGCCGCGTATTGAACCATTTTTCCCGGCTGCAACTCAAGGTGCCTGCCGGTGGCAATGTATTCCCTTATATATCTCAATGGTTTGGCGGAGGCGGAGGGCTGTGCCCCGGCCTGTGTGCCTATCGGACCGATCCGGGGGCGTGAACCCGGTCGGCCCCGCCGGTCAGCGCCGTTCGAATACCAGGTCCTGTGACGTGTGCCCCAGGCGCTGCCCGCGCCGCTCGAACCGAGTTGCCGGCCGGTACCCGGGTCGTGCGGCGTAGTGTCCCTGGCCCGCGCGGTTCGAAAACAGCCCCGAGGCTTCCACCGTGGCCAGCATCTGCTGGGCGTAATCCGCCCAGTCCGTCGCCATGTGGAGGATGCCGCCGGGCCGCAATTTGTGCGCCAGCAGTTCCACGAAGGCGGGCTGCACCAGGCGGCGTTTGTGATGGCGTTGCTTGTGCCAGGGGTCGGGATAGAACAGCAGCACCCGGTCGAGGCAGGCATCCGGCAGTGCCGACTGCAAGACCGCCGTCGCGTCCACGTTGTAGATCCTGACGTTATGCAGGTCATACCGTTCCAGTTCCAGCAGCAGGTGCCCGACGCCCGGACGGTGCACCTCGATACCGATGAAATCCTCCTGCGGTGTCGCGCGCGCCATGGCGAGCAGGGCCTCGCCGTTGCCGAAGCCGATTTCGAGCGTGAGCGGTGCGTCTCGTCCGAACAGCGCAGCCGGCTGCAGCGGGAGCGCGGGGTCGAGACCGTATCGCGGCCACAGGTCCCGCAGTGCGCGCCGTTGCCCGGCCGTCATGCGGCCCTCGCGCCTGATGAAGGAGCGTATGGTGCGGTGTGTCGAAGCGTTGTCCACGGTTGCGCGGGTACCGGTCGGCCAGGGTGGAATTATTCTAGGTGCTAATACCGTGGACGCCTAACGCTTCCGCGCCGGTGCTGCTTGCCGCCGACATTGGCACTGCGCAACCTGGGCGCATTCGATAAAACGTTTTAATGCCGGGCTAAATGATTTATTTAGCTGCGTGCGCGGCTGTCAGCGCCAACATGCGATCGATGCAGCCGACGCGTGTTTTCCCCTTGCCTCCATCCGGGTGTTGTCGTTTAATGAACGCATATTCCAGAAGGCGTCTAGCAGCAGCAGACTTCCTCCCCGGATGTTCGCGCACCTGGCGGCATCCAGCATCTATCCAGCCGCTGTAACCGCTCAGGTGAAACCTGGCAGGCCGCTTTCTCCGGTTTCAGGCAGCGCGTGCGCGTGCGCGGGCCGTGCGCCGGGCAGCCGGTACAGGGTGTGCCCTGCGCGGTCTATTGCACGCTAGTGCGCATGCAGCAGTATTCACACAGGACGACCGATGAATGCACGTGTAATCTTCCCCTTCCTCAACTGGCTCCGGCTGGTATCGAAAGAATCGCTGAAGGCCGACCTGATGGCCGGGCTCACCGGTGCGGTGATCGTGCTGCCCCAGGGTGTCGCCTTCGCGACCATCGCGGGGCTGCCGCCGGAGTACGGCCTGTATACCGCGATGGTGACGCCGATCATCGCCGCCCTGTTCGGTTCGTCCCATCACCTGGTTTCCGGACCGACTACGGCGATCTCCATCGTCGTATTCTCGGCCGTGAGCCATCACGCCACACCCGGATCGCCGGAATTCGTCGCGCTGGCGCTGACGCTCACCTTCCTGGCCGGTGTCTATCAGCTCGCCTTCGGCCTGGCCAGGCTGGGCGTGCTGGTCAACTTCGTTTCGCACACGGTGGTCATCGGTTTCACCGCGGGTGCGGCCATCCTGATCGCGACCAGCCAGATGAAACACATCCTGGGCGTGCCGATTCCCAAGGGCGAATCGTTCCTGCATACCTGGGTGGATATCTTTCGGGAACTGGGTCAGGTCAACTACTACCTGGTCGTGATCGCGCTGGTCACGCTGCTGGTTTCCGTCCTGGTCCGGCGCTATTCGCGCAAGCTGCCGAACCTGCTGGTCGGCATGGTCGTCGGCAGCGTGATCGCGCTGGTCTTCAAGCACTTCACCGACAGCATCACGCTGGTCGGCGAACTGCCAGCCCACCTGCCGCCGCTGTCGCATCCGCAGTTCACCTCGTCCACCATCAAGACCCTGGCGCCTGACGCCTTCGCGGTGGCGCTGCTCGGACTGATCGAGGCGGTGTCGATCAGCCGGGCCGTCGCGACCAAGTCGAGCCAGCGCATCAACGCCAACCAGGAGTTCATCGGCCAGGGCCTGTCGAACGTGTTGGGCAGCTTCTTTTCCAGCTACGCCGGTTCGGGATCGTTCACGCGGTCGGGCATCAACTACGAGGCCGGCGCGCGGACACCGCTGTCCGCCATCTTCGCCGCGCTGATCCTGATGGTGATCGTGCTCCTGATCGCACCGCTGACCGCCTATCTGCCGGTGGCGGCCATGGGCGGTGTCATCCTGCTGGTGGCCTGGAACCTGATCGATTTCCATCACATCAAGAGTATCGTGACGCTGAGCAAGTCGGAGACGAGCATCCTGCTGATCACCTTCATCGCCACCCTGTTCCTGGAGCTGGAATTCGCCATCTACATCGGCGTGCTGCTCTCGTTGATCTTTTTCCTGGCCAAGACGTCCACGCCGCAGATCCCCACCCTCACCGTGGACGACTCGCCGCAGCGCAAGCTGGTCAACATCCAGACGAAACCACTGAAGCAGTGTCCGCAGCTGAAGATCATCCGCGTCGACATGTCGATCTATTTCGGTTCCATCAACCACATCCAGAACCGTATCAGCCAGATCATGGATAACGAACGCATCTACCACATCCTGATCGTGGGCACCGGGGTGAATTTCATCGATCTGGCCGGCGCGGAAGGCCTGGTGGCGGAAAACACCAAGCTCGCGAAGATGGGCGGTGGCCTGTATTTCGTGGGGCTGAAGTCGTCGGTCTACGAATTCGCGGCGCGCTCCGGTTTCATCAAGCGCGTCGGCAAGGACCGTTTCTTCGACGGCAAGACCGATGCCATCCACAGCATCTACCAGCGTCTCGACCGCGAGATCTGCAAGACCTGCCCGTCGCAGATCTTCCAGGAGTGCCACTAGGACCGAATGGGCCTGTCCCGCGCGAACGTGCGCGAGACAGGACGTTCAGAAAAAGGTCCCGTCTATCGGCGAGGATGCGCTGGCGAAGCGCTTGCGCGGAATACGGCCGGCGCGGTAGGCCTCGCGGCCGGCCTCGATGCCCTTTTTCATGGCGGAAGCCATGAGCACCGGATCCCTGGCACCGGCGATGGCAGTGTTCATGAGCACGCCGTCGCAGCCGAGCTCCATGGCCAGCGCGGCATCCGAGGCCGTGCCGACGCCGGCATCGACCAGGATCGGTACCGTGGCATTCTCCACGATGGTGAGGATGTTGTACGGATTGCGGATACCCAGGCCCGAGCCGATCGGCGCCGCCAGCGGCATCACCGCGACGCAGCCCATTTCCTCGAAGCGCTTCGCGACGATCGGATCGTCGTTGGTATAGACCATGACCTTGAAGCCGTCCTTGATCAGGATTTCGGTCGCGGCCAGGGTCTGCACGATGTCTGGAAACAGGGTCTTTTCGTCGCCCAGCACCTCGAGCTTGACGAGGTCGTGCCCGTCGAGCAGTTCGCGTGCCAGCCGGCAGGTGCGCACGGCATCCTCCGCGGTATAGCAGCCGGCGGTGTTCGGCAGCAGGGTGTAGCGGTCCGGGGGCAGCACGTCCAGCAGGTTGGGCTCGTTGGGATCCTGGCCGATGTTGGTGCGGCGGATGGCTACCGTCACGATCTCCGCGCCGCTGGCCTCGGTGGCGGCCCGGGTTTCCGCCAGATCGCGGTACTTACCGCTGCCGACCAGCAGGCGCGAGCGGTAGCTGGTGCCGGCGATGATCAGTGGATCGTCAACGGCGCCGGCGGGACGTGATTGCAGGACAGTGGACATGGGCGGTTAACTCTTGAATACTTGTAACGAAAGACAATAACGGTTCAGGGGTTTTTCAGCCGCCGCCGATGGCGTGGACGATCTCGATCCGGTCACCCGGCCGGATCACGTGCCGTTCGAAGCGGCTGCGCGGGACGATTTCCCGGTTGACTTCCAGTGCCAGGCGCTTGCCGGCCAGGCCCAGCCACAGCAGCAGTTCCGCGGCACTGGTCTGGTCCGGAATATCCCGCGTGGTACCGTTGAGTATGATTTCCATGGTTCGTGAGTGCAGGTTCCGAGTGGGCATTCTACCGCATTCCGCCGGCCCCGGGCCGCTGGCTGCCGGCTGCAGGAGACATAATAGCGTATGACGCTGATGACGGAAGACATCATCTCCATCGAGGCGGCGGGTACGCTCGATGGCCTGATGTTCCAGCGCGTCCGACGCACGCCGGACGCCCTGGCCTATCGCAGCTACGACAGCGAGGCGAAGCACTGGCACGACACCAGCTGGCGCGAGGTGGGCGCGCACATCGCGCGCTGGCGCTCTGCGCTCGCAGCGGAAAATCTCGAGCCCGGCGAGCGGGTTGCGGTGCATCTGCGCAACAGCAAGGAATGGGTCTACTTCGACCAGGCGGCACTCGCCTGCGGGCTGGTGGTGGTACCGCTGTACACCGATGATCGTCCGGACAACATCGCCTACATCATGGAGGATTCGGCCGTCCGGGTGCTGCTGGTGCAGGATGCCGCCACCTGGAACCGGCTGGCACCCGCGCTGGCCGGACAGGAGCACCTGCTGCGGGTACTGCTGCTGACGCCATCGCGCAGCGACCGGCCGGAAACCCTGCTCGCGGACCCGCGCGTGCGCTACGTTCCGGACTGGCTGCCGCGGTCAGCCCCGTCCCTCACGCAGCGCGACGGCGATCCGCATGCGCTGGCTTCGATCGTTTACACCTCCGGCACCACCGGGCGACCCAAGGGCGTGATGCTGTCGCATTACAACATGATGTCGATCGCGCACGCCGCGCTGACCATGATCGATGTCTACCAGGAAGACCTGTTCCTGTCGTTCCTGCCACTGTCACATACGCTCGAGCGCACCGGTGGCTACTACCTGCCGGTGATGTCCGGTTCCGGCGTGGCCTATGCGCGCTCCATCATGCAGCTGGCCGAGGACCTGAAAAACATCCGTCCCACCGTGCTGATCGCCGTGCCGCGCATCTTCGAGCGCGTGTTCGCGCGCATCCAGGGCCAGCTGGAGAAGCAGCATCCGCTCAAGCGCAACCTGTTCCAGCTGACCACCGAGGTCGGGTGGCGGCGCTTCGAGCGTCTGCAGCGGCGCGCGCACTGGCATCCCGCGCTGCTGGTGTGGCCGCTGCTCAACCGCCTGGTCGCGGGCAAGGTCACGGCAAAGCTCGGCGGGCGCCTGCGCCTGGCGGTCAGCGGCGGCGCGCCGCTGTCCGTCGCGGTGGCGAAGACCTTCATCGGGCTGGGTGTGCCCATCCTGCAGGGTTACGGGCTGACCGAGACCAGCCCGGTGATCAGCGTGAACGTGCCCGAGGACAACGAGCCGGCGAGCGTCGGAATCCCGCTCAACGGTGTCACGGTGCGGATCGGCGAGAGCGACGAACTGCTGGTGAAATCGCCGGGGCGGATGCTGGGCTACTGGAACAACCACGTGGCGACCGCGGAGATCATCGACAACGACGGCTGGCTGCACACCGGGGATCAGGCGCGCATCGAGCACGGGCATATCTACATCACCGGGCGCATCAAGGACATCCTGGTGATGTCCAACGGCGAGAAGATCCCGCCCATGGACATGGAACTGGCCATCTGCCTGCTGCCGGTGGTGGACCAGGCGCTGGTAATCGGCGAGGGCGAGTCCTATCTCTCCGCCATCCTGGTGCTGAACCCGGAGGAATGGCCGCGGCTCGCGAAGCGCCTGGGGCTGGATCCGGACGCCGCCGCCAGCCTGCAGGACCAGAAGGTGCACAACGAGCTGCTGAAGGGCATCAAGGGGACGCTGAAGGATTTTCCCGGCTACGCGAAGATTCGTCGCGTCATCCTGACGCGCGCGCCGTGGACGGTGGACAACGGCCTGATCACACCGACACTGAAGGTAAAGCGCGCCAGGGTGCTGGAGCGCTTTGCCGCGGAGATCGCGGCGCTCTACAGCGAGCGGCTCTGAACCGCCGCTTACGCGGCGCTCGGCAGCGGGTCGGGGTCGTTGCCCGGCGCTTCGTGTACGAACACCGGCTCGCAGTCGACCAGGTTGTGCCAGTCGCTGCAGGCCTGGCGCGCTTCCTGTACAGTCGAAAAGGTCCAGATGAGCTGGCCGCTCTCGCTGATCAGCGATGCGGTCTTGTTCGGCCATTCCTTGATGATGACCTGCATGGTTGTCTCCTGATTCCCACCCTTGTTGACACACCCATGCTCGCCGTACCCCGTGTCGCGAATGTGACGGCGATATGAAATTTTTATGACGGCGCCGGACGGGCGCCGATGCCGGCGCGTCACCACCGCAGCGCTTCATATCCCTGTCACGCGGGCTTGCTAGCCTGTACGGCGTCCCACAGGAGGTCGGTGCGATGGATTCGTCTTTCAGGAGCAGGCTGCGCCTGCTGATGCTGCTGTCCCTGGTGCTGCTGGCGATCAACCTCGTTGCCACGCTTTCCGGGGTCTACTGAGCGCCCGGCGCGGTGTCCCCGCGGACCGCGCCGGCGATGCCCGGACCGGCCGCGCTACCAGCTGATATAGGCGAACCCCTGTTCCTGCAGCAGCATGATGTCCTCGGCGCCGATCGGTACCATTTTCGCGAACGGCAGCAGGTCGTCGTCGGTCCAGTTGAGCGTGAGCATGGTATTGCCGCAGGCATGGAAGGCCACGCCGTACTGGGCCAGCGAGCTGGCCTTCTGCTGGAGTTCCTGCGGGATCGGGCGCTCGGGGCGCTTGCCCAGCAGGTGCAGTCCCGGGCCGAACGCCACGATCACGATCTGCACGTCGTCCTCGTAGCGGCGCAGCAGTTCCCCCGCGGAAAACAGGATATGCTGCAGGTACTCGGTATCCGCCTTGTTGCACTGGTAGACGATATTGTGCGCGGAGCTGTCCTCGAAATGGGTGTCGGTGTGATGCGCCTGCGACTTGCCGGCAGCGAGCAAGCCGCCGAACAGGCCCAGTGTCTTCAGCACCAGGCGGCGTGCACGGCTGACGGGTGTGGCTCGTTTCATGGACTGCTCCTCTGGCCGGTTCCAAACCATGTCTCAAGTATGACGGGGTAACGGCAGCTTGGTTCTGCCGGCAGCGCCCGCGCCGTCGAACGCCGGGTGATGGCACCCGGGGCGGGACGACAGTACAATGCCGCTACCCTGTCCCCGGCGGCGCACGCCCAGGGTTGCCGCTGCCACGCGCGGGGCATGGGCAGGCGGGTGTAGTTCAATGGTAGAACTGGAGCTTCCCAAGCTTCAAACGTGGGTTCGATTCCCATCACCCGCTCCAACCTCTCATCCTCATCCAGAGAACCATAAAATTAATTAATACTAATATTTGTCAATTCCGGTTGTAATATAAGAAAATAGTTATATACTAATTGTGCGCTTCGGGAAGAGTCCTGAAAAGAATACAGAATTTTTTATCCTTACTCTGGAGATTTGTACCATGAAAACGATTGCTATGATGATTTCCGCCGCCTCGCTGGCGGTAGCTTCCGCCTCCGCTTCGGCCTGGGGTTGGGGTGACAATGGCTGGGGCGACGGCTGGGGCGATGGCTGGGCCGACGGCGGTTTCAGCTTCAACATGAGCGCGAGCGGTCACGGTCATGGCTATGGGCGCGGCTATAACCGCTTCTATGATGGTTACGGTCCGTATGGCTATGCCCCGTACGGCTATGGTTACCCCGTGCAGCCGGCGGTAGCGCCGACCGAGGAGCAGAAGCAGGCGTTCGCCGATCAGCAGGCGAAGATGATGGCAGACATGCAGCAGGCCCAGCAGCAGGCGGCCGAGTACTACCAGAAGGCCCAGCAGCAGGCCGCCGAGTACTACGCCAGCCAGCCGAACCCGGGCGATGCCATCTTTGCCCAGGGTGATGCGATCCGCGCCCAGATGGACGCCGAGCACGATGCACGCATCAAGGCGATGGACGCCCAGATGGAGGAAATGCGCAAGGCTGCTGACGCCTTCGCCGACCAGGCCTTCCCGCGTGACGACTACCGTGCCCAGCTCGACGCCGAGCGCGATGCCCGGGTGAAGGAAATGGACGCGCGCATGGAAGAGTTCCGCAAGGCCTCCGAAGAGCGTCGCAAGGCCGCCGAGGAAGCCTACAAGGCACGCCTGCAGGAGCGCGCCAACCGGGTCGAGGCCAAGCAGGGCGCCTGAGCGCGACTCGCACCGCGCCGGCGGGTTGCCGCCGGTCGGACACTGCGGGGTGTGTGGATTCCACACACCCCGTTTTGTTTTTGCGACCTGCATTCCGGATCCGCGGCGTGTACAGGCGATGCTGAATCACTATACTGTAGCCCCGGCTGTCAACTCCCCGTAACCACATGACGTTCAGGATGGATGCATGGGCAAGATTCTGAAAATCCTTCTCTCGGTCGCAGCGCTCCTGGTCGCCCTGATCGTGGTCGCAGCCATTGTGCTGCCCATGGTCATCGACCCGAACGATTACAAGCCGCAGATCATCAAGGCGGCTGAAGACAAGACCGGGCGCAAGCTGGAAATCGACGGCGACATCGGACTGTCGGTGTTTCCGTGGCTCGGTCTGGAACTCGGGGCCGTGCGGCTTGGCAATGCGCAGGGGTTCAGCGACCCCTACATGGTCAGCATGACCGCGGCGCAGATCAGGGTGAAGCTGCTGCCGTTGCTGAAGAAGCAGCTCGAGGTGGATACCGTGAAGCTGGCCGGGCTCCGGCTCAGCCTGGAACAGGACGAGCAGGGCCGCACCAACTGGGCGGACCTGCACACCGAAACCGCCCCCGAGGCCGCGCCCGAGACGACAGCCGGCGCGCATGAGCCGGCCGGGCTCGGCAGCCTGGCGGTCGGCGGCGTCGAGGTGACCGACGCGAGCATCACCTGGGAGGACCGCGCCAGCGGCGCCCGTTACGTGATCGATGACCTCTCGTTCACGACCGGCGCGATCGCCGCGGGTCAGTCCTTCGACCTCGACCTGCGTTTCAAGGTGGTGTCGAAGGCGCCGGCGCTGGCGAGCCAGGTCGAGCTCACCGGCAACGTGTTCGTCGCGCCGAACCTGAAGGCGGTCGATATCAAGCAGGTCATGCTCAATCTCCACGCCCAGGGCGACGCGGTACCCGGCGGGCAGGCCCGCGTCTCGCTGAAGACAGACCTGGCCATGGACCTGACCGCACAGACCCTGCGCGTACCCAACCTGGCGCTCGAGGCCCTGGGTCTGAATATCACCGGCGACATCGACGGCAGCGGGATCGGCGGTGCGGCACCCCAGTTCGACGGCGGCCTCAAGATCGCGGGCTTCAGGCCGCGTGACCTGATCCGCAACCTGGGCCAGCCGGTGCCGGTCACCACGGATCAGTCGGCGCTCGGCAGGGCCGATGCGGCGCTCGACTGGGATGCCTCCACGAAGCATTTCGCGGTCAAGGCGCTCACGCTGCACCTGGACGACACCACCGTGACCGGCAACGCGCGCATCGACTCCTTCGCGGCGCCGGCCATTGCCTTCACGCTGGCCGTCGACACCTTCGACCTCGACCGCTACCTGCCTCCGCCGCCAGCGGCGGACGCCGCCCCGGCCGCGCCGGACAGCGGCGCGGCTGCCGGTCCGCCGCCGCTGGAGGGGCTGCGCCAGCTCAACCTCAACGGCAAGATCACGGTGGCCGAGATGCGCGCCTTCAATCTGGAATACCGCGACGCCGAGCTGCAGGTGAAGTCGCGTGACGGTGTCCTGCGCCTGCATCCGCTCGGTGCGAAGCTCTACGGTGGCAGTTACCAGGGCGATATCACGCTCGATGCGAGCAAGAAGACCCCGCGCATCTCGGTGAATGAAAACATCAACGGCGTGCAGGCCGGGCCGCTGCTCAAGGACCTGCTGGGCGAGGAGCGGGTGCTGGGAACGGCCAGCATGACGGCGAAATTCACCGGCAGCGGCATGACGCCGGAGGCGCTGCGGCGCAACGTGAACGGCAATGCCTCCTTCGCGTTCACCAACGGCGCCGTGAAGGGCGTCAACGTCGCCGCGCTCATCCGCGCGGCGCGGGCGCGGCTCAAGGGTCAGGCCATCCCGGCGGAAAGCGGCCCGAACCAGACCGATTTCACCGAACTGACCGGCACGGTGAACGTGACCGACGGGCTGGCGCGCAACGACGACCTGCTGCTGCAGTCGCCGCTGCTGCGCATCGCCGGCGCCGGGCAGACCAGCCTCGTCGACGAGTCCATCGACTATACCCTGACCGCCAAGCTGGTCGGCTCGCTCGAAGGGCAGGGCGGCAAGGGCCTGGAGGACCTCAAGGGGGTCTCGATCCCGGTGAAAGTGGGGGGCAGCTGGAGCAAGCCGACCTATGCCCCGGATGTCGCGGCCGCGCTCAGCGAGTCCGCCAAGGCGAAGGTCAAGGAAAAGGTTGACGAGAAGGTCGACGAGCAGAAGCAGAAGCTCCAGGAGAAGATCCAGGACAAGCTCGGCGACAAGCTGCTCAAGGGCCTGTTCAAGTAATTGCGCACCGCGGCGGCGGGTTTGATGCTGTGCTGCATGCTGGCCGCCGGCGGCGCCCGGGCCGGCGCGATCCTGGACTCGTCTGTCACCCTGGCGCAAGGCGTCTACCGCATCGCGGTGGACGCACGCATCGCTGCCCCGGTGGCGACGGTGTATGCGCGAATCACCGATTACGATCACCTCTCCCGCATCAACCATGCGATCGAGACCAGCCATGTGCTGCGCACGGACAGTCCGACCCGCCATCGCGTCAGGTCCGTGATCAAGGCCTGCGTCCTGTTCTTCTGCCGGCGCGTGCACCAGGTCCAGGACATGACCCAGGACGAGGGCTCGCGGATCGAGGCCCATATCCTGCCGCAGCAGAGTGATTTCCATGCCGGCCATGCACTCTGGCGTCTGGAACCCGCGGGCACGGATACGCTGATGCATTTCCGCGCACAGCTGGAGCCGGCGTTCTGGGTGCCGCCCCTGATCGGCCCCTGGCTGTTCGAGCGCAAGATCGTCAGCGAGCTGCTGGAGAGTGCCGCGGTGATCGAGCGCGACTGGCGCGCGGGGCTTACCCCGTGACGCCGCGGCAGTTCGGTGCGGCGCTGCTGGCTTGGTACGACCGCGCCGGCCGCAAGGACCTGCCCTGGCAGCGCGACCCCACGCCCTACCGGGTGTGGGTCTCGGAGATCATGCTGCAGCAGACCCAGGTGGCCACCGTCATACCCTACTATGAGCGCTTCCTGCAGCGCTTCCCGGATGTCGCGGCGCTGGCGGCGGCGGACCCGGACCAGGTGCTGCATCACTGGTCCGGGCTGGGCTATTACGCCCGGGCGCGGCACCTGCACGCCGCCGCGCGCATGCTGGTGGAGCAGCGCGACGGCCGCTTCCCGGACACGCTGGAGGCGGCGCTGGCCCTGCCCGGCGTGGGCCGTTCCACGGCCGGCGCGATCCTGGCGCTGGCCTGCGGGCAGCGCCAGCCGATCCTCGACGGCAACGTCAAGCGCGTGCTGGCGCGATTCCATGCCGTTGCGGGCTGGCCGGGGCAGGCCGCGGTGCAGCAGCAGCTCTGGGCGCTGGCGGAACGCTACACGCCGCATGCACGCGTGGCGCACTACACGCAGGCGATCATGGACCTCGGCGCCACGCTGTGCACGCGCGGTCGGCCCGCGTGTACGCAGTGCCCGCTGCAGGCGGCCTGCGCCGCCTGCCGCAGCGGGCGGCAGGCGGACTTTCCCGCCGCGCGTCCGGCGCGTGCGCTGCCGGTGCGCGCGGTCACCATGCTGCTGCTTGGCGACCGGGAGGGCGGCCTGCTGCTGGAGCGGCGTCCGCCTGCCGGTATCTGGGGCGGGCTGTGGAGCTTTCCCGAGCTGGCGGCGGAAGCCGAGGCCGGCCCCTGGTGCGCGCGCAAACTCGGCCTGCGGATCGGGCGTCCCGTGCGCTGGCCGGTGCTGCGCCACACCTTCACCCATTTCCATCTCGATATCACGCCGCTGCTGGTGCCGGTGACGGGGCGGGCCGCCGTGCGCGTGGATGATGACCGGCGGGTCTGGTATAAACCGGGGCTGGCGGACGAGCGCGGGCTGGCCGCGCCGGTCGGCCGGCTGGTCGCGCGCTATTTCGAGGGCGAACACGGGAGAACTGCCGATGACACGCACCGTGCACTGCGTGAAACTGAATAAGGATGCCGAGGGGCTGGACCGTCCCCCCTACCCGGGCGCGCTCGGGCAGCGCATCTACGACAACGTCTCCAAGGAGGCCTGGCAGCTGTGGCTGCGCCAGCAGACCATCCTGATCAACGAACACCGTATCTCGCCCATCGATCCCGCGGCACGCAAGTTTCTCGAGCAGGAGATGGAAAAGTTCTTCTTCGGCGGCGGCTCCACGCTGCCGGGCGGCTTCGTCATGCCGGACAAACACTGACCGCCGTGCCGGCCCGGAACCACAGCCGATGAAAGGCATCATCCTCGCCGGTGGCAGCGGCTCGCGCCTCTATCCCCTGACCCGCGCGGTCAGCAAGCAGCTCATGCCGGTGTACGACAAGCCCCTGATCTACTATCCGCTGTCCACGCTGATGCTGGCCGGGATCCGCGAGATCCTGGTGATCTCCACGCCGCACGACCTGCCGATGTTCCGGCAACTGCTCGGCGACGGCAGCCAGCTCGGGCTGCAGTTCAGCTACGCCGAGCAGCCGCGTCCCGGCGGGCTGGCCGAGGCGTTCCTGATCGGGCGCGAGTTCATCAACGCCGCACCGGTCTGCCTGATCCTGGGCGACAACATCTTCTACGGTCACGGCCTGGGCAAGACGCTGCAGCAGGCAGCCATGCGCAGGCAGGGCGCGACCGTGTTCGCCTACCAGGTGCGCGATCCCGAGCGCTACGGCGTGGTCGAGTTCGACCGTGCGGGCAAGGTGCTGGGGATCGAGGAGAAGCCGGTGCGGCCGCGCTCGCGCTACGCGGTCACCGGGCTCTATTTCTACGATGCGCAGGTGGTCGACATCGCCGCGGGACTGGCGCCCTCGCCGCGCGGCGAACTCGAGATCACCGACGTCAACCGTGCGTACCTGGCACAGGGGCGGCTCGACGTGGAGCGGCTCGGGCGCGGTACGGCCTGGCTGGATACCGGTACGCACGAGGCCCTGCTGCAGGCTGCCACCTACATCGAGGCGATCGAGCAGCGCCAGGGCCTCAAGGTCGCGTGCGTCGAGGAGATCGCCTACCGCATGGGTTACATCTCCGCGGCCGCGCTGGAGGCGCTGGCGCAGCCGCTGGCGGTCAACGGTTACGGCCAGTACCTGCTCGAGATACTCAGGGAGCAGTCGCTGTCATGAAGGTCACGCCCACCGCACATCCCGAGGTGCTGCTCGTCGAGCCGGATGTCTTCCGCGACGCGCGCGGCTTCTTTCTGGAAACCTTCAACGCGACCCGCTACGCGGCGGCCGGGCTGCCGGAGCACTTCGTGCAGGACAATCACTCGCACTCGGTCGCCGGTGTGCTGCGCGGGCTGCACTATCAGCTCGAGCATCCGCAGGGCAAGCTGTTGCGCGTCGCGAGCGGCAGCGTGTTCGATGTCGCGGTCGACATCCGCAGGGGCTCGCCGCGCTTCGGCCAGTGGGTGGGCGTGGAACTGTCCGCCGCGAACCAGCGCCAGCTCTATATCCCGCCCGGCTTCGCGCACGGCTTCTGCGTGCTGAGCGAGCGCACCGATTTCCTCTACAAGTGCACGGACTTCTACACGCCTGGCGACGAGTACGGCATCGCCTGGGACGACCCGGAGCTGGCCATCGCCTGGCCCTGCACCGACGTGCTGCTGTCCGACAAGGACCGGCACTACCCGTGCCTGCGCGAGAGCGCGCACCTGCCCGTGTATCCCGGCTGACCATGCGGGTGCTGGTGACAGGCGCCCGCGGGCAGCTCGGCAGCGAGGTCGTGCGCAGCCTGCAGGACGCGGGCATGACGGCGCTGGCCCCGGCCCGCGACGAACTGGATTTCCTGCTGCCGGACAGCATCGCCACGTGCATCGCGCGACTGCGCCCGGACTGGATCGTCAATTGCGCCGCCTACACCCAGGTCGACCGCGCCGAGTCCGAGCCGGAGACCGCGTTCGCGGTGAACCGGGATGCGGCCGGCCGGCTGGCGCAGGCGGCTGTGGCGCGCGGCGCGCGCCTGCTGCACGTCTCGACGGATTTCGTCTTCAACGGGCGGCAGACGCGGCCCTACCGCGAGACCGATGCGCCGGACCCGCTCGGCGTGTACGGGCGCAGCAAGCTCGAGGGCGAGGCGGCCGTGGTCGCCGCGCTGCCGGATGCGGCGATCGTGCGCACAGCCTGGGTCTATGGCGTGCACGGGCACAATTTCGTCAAGACCATGCTGCGCGTGGCCGGCCAGGGCAAGCCGCTGCGTGTGGTCGCCGACCAGATCGGTTCACCCACCTGGGCCGCGGACATCGCCGCCGCGCTGTTGCGGCTGCTGGCGGCGCAGGCGCACGGCGTCTATCACTTCGCCGGTGCCGGCCAGACCTCCTGGCACGGTTTCGCGCAAGCCATCCTCGACCGTGCCGTCGCCTGCGGGTTCGATCTCGCGACGCGGACGGTCGAACCGATAACGACCGCGGATTATCCGACCGCGGCGGTGCGCCCCGCCTATTCCGTGCTCGATACGGGTAAGATTGCAGGCATCCCCGGGGTGGTCGTGCCGGCATGGCAGGACAGCCTCGAGAACATGCTGAAGGAGCTCAGGACATGCGCAGACTGCTGGTAACCGGTGGTGCGGGATTCATCGGCTCGAACTTCATCCGCTACTGGCTGGCGCGGCACGCGGGCGACCGCGTCGTCAACCTGGACCTGCTCACCTATGCCGGCAACCCGGAAAACCTGGCGGATGTCGAGGCGAGGCCGGACTACCGCTTCGTGCAGGGCGACATCGGCGACCAGACGCTGGTCGAGTCGCTGCTGGCCGAGGAGCGCATCGACACCCTGGTCAACTTCGCCGCCGAATCGCATGTCGACCGTTCCATCCTCGGCCCGGATGCCTTCATCGCGACCAACATCGTCGGCACCTTCGCGCTGCTGGAGGCGGCGAAGCGGGTGTGGGGCGACGACACCGCGCGGCGGCGCTTCCTGCATGTCTCGACCGACGAGGTCTACGGCAGTCTCGGTCCGGACGAGGCGCCATTCGACGAGCGCCACCGCTACGCGCCGAACAGCCCGTATTCCGCCTCGAAGGCCGCGTCCGACCACCTGGTGCGCGCCTACCACAAGACCTACGGCCTGCCGGTGCTGATCACCAACTGCTCCAACAACTACGGGCCGTACCAGTTCCCCGAGAAGCTCATCCCGCTCGTCATTCTCAACGCGCTCGAAGGCAAGCCCATCCCGGTGTACGGCGACGGCAAGAACGTGCGCGACTGGCTCTATGTCGAGGACCACTGCAGCGGCATCGAGGCGGTGCTGGACGGCGCCGCGCCGGGCGAGGTGTTCAACATCGGCGGCATCAACGAGTGGCGCAACATCGACATCGTGCGGCTCATCTGCGACCGGCTCGACGTGCTCGCCCCGGGCCAGCGGCCCTACCGTGAGCAGATCGCCTTCGTGCAGGACCGCCCGGGACACGACCGCCGCTACGCCATCGACGCCACGCGCATGCGCACGCGGCTGGGCTGGGCGCCGGCGCACGATTTCGAGTCGGGTATCGAGGCCACCATCCGCTGGTACCTGGCGCACCGCGACTGGTGCGGCCGGGTACGCAGCGGCGCCTACCGCGAGTATTACGACCGCCAGTACGGCACCGGCTGAACCGGTCCGGCGTACAGCATTTCCCCGGTAAACAGGGGCTTGGCGAGGGATGGCTTGACTCCGGACGGGCGAGCGGCTTTAATACGCCGCTCGCCTCACGCACGGCCAGGTAGCTCAGTTGGTAGAGCAGGGGACTGAAAATCCCCGTGTCGGCAGTTCGATTCTGTCCCTGGCCACCAATTAAAAATCATCCTGGGGTCTTGCGCTTGCAGCTTTGACGCCAGCTGCCATGCGTTGCAGGATTACCCGAATCTCCATCCGCGTATGTCCGGAATGACTGGCGCCATGCCGGGCGTCGTCAGTAGCGGCCTCCCGATGCCGTGCGAACACCACCGCCTGCGTGATAGTGACCCGGCACCTGTCATAGATAGCGCAGGTACACATACACGGTACTGACCGCGATCGATCCCAGCATCAGCGGGAAGGCCAGCAGCATGAACCGCAGGAAGCGTATCGGCTGCCCTGAGCTTTCGGCAAAGCCGGCGATTATCAGGTTCGAACTGGCGCCAACCAGTGTGCCGCTCCCGCCCAGGCAGGAACCGAGTGCCAGCGACCACCAGATCGCATTCATCGCGTTGCCATCCGCGAGTGTCCCCATTTTCTGCAGCAGCGGGATCATCGCTGCAACGAACGGGATGTTGTCGACCATCGCCGAAGTCACTGCCGATATCCACAACACGGCCATGGCGGTCGCGGTGGTATCGCCGGCCGTCAGTTTCACGGCCTGCCGGGCCAGTACTTCCAGGAGGCCGGTGGATTCGACCCCGTAAACCAGGATGAACAGCCCGATGAAGAAAAAGATCGTCGTCCATTCGATATCCGCGAGTACCGCGGTTATGCGGCGCGACTGTTCGCTGGACGGGGAATTCAGGGTGTACAGCAGCAGCATCACCGCGGCACCGAACAGCGCGATGGTGGCAGGCTGACGATGGATGTGCGCGGAGATGACAAAGCCGAGGATGACACACAGCAGAACCGACACCGACATCCACAGCAGGTAACGATCGGTGATGGCCTCCCGTTCCACGTAAGCCATGATGCGCTGGCGCCGCTCTGGCGTCGTCTGCATATCCCGCTTCCAGATCAGCATGATCGGGATCAGCGTCAGCGCCAGCAGGATCACTGCAATCGGGCCCAGGTTGCTCAGGAATTGGTTGAACGTGAAGCCGATGGCGGAACTGATCATGATGTTCGGTGGATCGCCGATCAGCGTGGCGGTGCCGCCGATGTTGGTCGCGAAGATCTCGGCGAACAGGTACGGGTAGGCGCTGATCTTCAGCGCGTCGGTGATCAGGAGCGTCACCGGGACGATGAGCAGAACCGTGGTCACGTTGTTCAGGAATGCCGACAACACTGCCGTGACCAGCGTGAGCATGACGAGTATGCCCCAGGGGTTCGCGCGGACAAGCTTCGCCGAACCGACCGCGAGATACTGGAAGACGCCGGACTGCTTGACCACGCCGACGATGATCATCATGCCGATCAGCAGGCCGATCGTGTTGAAGTCCACGCCCTGGACGGCGCTTTGCTGGTCAAGCACACCGCCCAGGACCATCAGTCCACCGGCAATGGTCGCGACAACTACGCGGTTCACGCGTTCGCTCATGATCAGCAGGTACGTGGCGACGAACACCGTGCCGACAAACCAGCGGGCATCGATGCCCCACACGATGGGGTAGAGTACGGCAGCAGCGTCCATTCAGACCTCTGTGGACAGGATCCGGCTGCATGCATCCCAGTACGAAATCACCCCGACCAGGCGATGGCTGTCCGGGTGGACCACCGGCAGGCTGGACTGGGTGCGGTACAGGATCATGAGCGTTTCGACCAGCGGCGTATCGGGCCGCACCACGCTGACCTCGCCGTAGGTGCAGAGATCGATGGTCTGTTCCCTGACGGCATTGAAGCGCCGGTGCAGGTCCTCCAGCGTCTCGCGGATGAACGCCGCATTGTTCAACCCGAATTCCATGATCACCGCTTTGGGCAGTGCGAGGCGCAGGATGCAGTTGATGCCGACCACGCCGAGGAAGTGGAAATCGTCATCGACAACCGGCAGGTTGCGGTAACGGTGTTTCATGATGTAGCACATTGCGGTATCGATCGTATCCGACGGCCGCAGGACCGTCGGATCCGGATCCATGATCGATTGTGCAGTCATAGCGGGCGGGCACCGGCAGGTCAGGCTGGGAATATCACAGTATTAGAATATCAGCAAAAACCGTACCACTTGCCGGCGGATGCGCTCGTAAGGGCAGGAACGGGCGATTTCCACCCGCTGGGGGGGCGGAGGAGCGCGTTTCAGTGGTTGGTCATGACCCGGAATCGGGCATGATCCGCACAGCAGCGGTGCGCTCCGCTATGACCCTGCAAGGCGCAGGGTCGTGGCGGAGCGGGAGCTCAGGCGTGAGCCGACCGCATCACCGGGCCATGCTGGCGGCAGGCTGCTGGCAGGATGACGTTCATCCCGCTGGTTCATCACCGCAACGTCATCTTATGGAAGGCCCGTGTCTGCCGGCCTGTACACCGTTGCGGCCGATGCCGGATCTCCCGGCGTGATCTGTGCTCCGGCGGTCATGGCGCGACATTTCTGAACACCAGGGTCACCCGCAATCCCGGGGCGTTGTCCGCGAGCACGATGCGCGCGTGGTGCATGTCGGCCACGGCGCGGACCAGGCTCAGCCCGAGACCGCTGCCCGGCGTGGTGCGGCTGGCATCGTGGCGGTAGAAACGCTGGAACACCTTCTCGTGCAGCTCGGACGGGATGCCGGGACCCGTATCGGCCACCCGCAATTCGGCGCCGGCGGGTGTCGCCATGGCCGCGAGCGTTATGGTGCTGCCCTGTGGCGTGTACTTGATGGCATTGTCCACCAGGTTCGCGAGCGCCTGAAACAGGAGGTCCCGGTCGCCCAGCGTGCGCACGGGGCCTTGCCCCTCCACGCGCAGCGTCTGTCCCTGTTCTGCGGCGACCGGCTCGTAGAGTTCGGCGATGTCCCGGACCAGGCCGGCAAGGTCCAGGGCGGTAAAGGCGGGTGCGCTGCTGCCGGATTCGATGCGGGCGATGCGTAACAGCGCATTGAAGGTGACGAGCAGCTCGTCGGTATCGTCTATGGCCTGGTCGATCACGTACGGAATGTTGGCCGCCGCCCCGCCGCGGGCCTGCTCCAGACGCGTGCGCAGGCGGGTCAGGGGCGTGCGCAGGTCATGCGCGATGTTGTCCGACACCTGGCGCACGGCGGCCATCAGCGCCTCGATGCGCTCGAGCATGCGGTTGAGATTCCCGGCCAGCTGGTCGAAGTCGTCGCCGCTGCCCACGGTGGGTACCCGCCGCGACAGATCGCCTTCCATGATCTCGCGGCTGGTCTGGTTGATGGCTTCGATGCGGCGCATGACCCGCCAGCTCATGAGCAGTCCGACGCCGAGCGCGAGCGCGACGGTGATGGCCAGTCCCCAGGCCAGGGCATCGAGGATGAGCTGGCGCGTGGCCTGGAGGTCGCGGACATCGCGCCCCACCAGCAGGTGCAGGTTGTCGTGCAGGTGAAAGGTGCGGGCGCGTGCCTCGTGCTCCTGTGACCGATCGCTGCCCCAGTCCTGCAGTCGGAAGCGGGTCCAGCCCTCGGCGTCGATCGGTGTGCCCGGCCAGGCGGCGAGATTGCCGATCAACGGTCTGTGGCCCGCGTCGGCCAGCAGGTAGACCGCGGCCCGCTGCGGATCGTGCGCCACCCGCTCGCCGAGAACCTCGGACAGCCCCGCCAGGCCGCGGCTCTCGTATTGCTCGGTCAGGCCGAGGATCTCTTCCTCGATGGTCGCATCGAGTTGGCGGTCCATGTATCCCGCGGTCGCCCAGTAGATGAATCCGAGCAGGGCCACCATGGACCCCAGGGTCAGGGTCGTGTAGAGCAGCGCCAGGCGGAAGGTAAAGCTGCGCAGCAGCCTAGCGGGTATCACGGAGCATGTATCCGGCGCCGCGGACGGTGTGCAGGAGCGGCGGGTCGAAGTCCCGGTCGATCTTCGCGCGCAGGCGGCTGATGTGGACGTCGATCACGTTGGTCTGGGGATCGAAATGATAATCCCACACGTGTTCCAGCAGCATCGTGCGGGTGACGACCTGTCCCGCATGCCGCAGCAGGTATTCCAGGAGACGGAACTCGCGCGGCTGCAGTTCGATCGTTTTGCCGGCGCGGGTTACCGCGTGCGTCAGCAGGTCCATTTCCAGGTCGCAGACGTGCAGCCGGGTCTGCGGTGCCTCGATGCTGCCGCGGCGCAGCAGCGCCTCCAGCCGGGCATGGAGTTCGGCGAAGGCGAAGGGCTTGACGAGATAGTCGTCGCCGCCGGCGCGCAGCCCCTGGACGCGGTCGTCCACCTCGCCCATGGCGCTCAGGATCAGCACCGGTGTGTGGTTGCCGGAGGCCCGCAGGGTGCGCAGGATGGACAGGCCGTCGAGGCTGGGCAGCATGCGGTCGACGATCAGCACATCATAGGGCTCCCCGGCAGCCAGGAAGAGGCCGTCCCTGCCGTCCGCGGACCGATCGACGACCATTCCCACCTCGTTCAGGGCCTTTTGCAGGTAGCCGGCGAGCTGGTCATCGTCTTCGATCAGGAGTGCACGCATGGGCAGGGATCCGGACGCTCACACTGTGCAGGACAGGCGTCGTGCAGCCGGGTGCCGCTGTGCTGCCGTCGACATCCGCCGCTCACTCCTGCGCCGATGGCGCGCTGTCGTGCTTTGCCTTGGGTGTGGCGTCGACCGCATAGGTCTGAACCAGTGCGGCATCGTCGACCGCCTTCAGCGCCAGGTTGGCCTCATAGTACTTGCCCGCGCCGATCAGACTCGCCGCCTGCGCGATCTGCGTCCTGGCGAACTTGACCGGCAGCAGCTCGGTCGTGACGGCGACATCGACCTCGCCGAGCTTCAACGTCTCCAGGGCCTGCTTCTGCTCGCCCCGGTGCAGGTGCTCGTTGGCCTTGGCGATATGCTTGGCCTTGGCATCGTTCGGTTCCAAGGTGTCGAGCACCGTTAGACTGGCGTTGAAGGGGATATACGTATCCTCCGCCTTCGGCGCCTTGATATCAAGCGCGTACTTGTCCGCATCCTTGATCGCGGCATCGATCCGGGTCACGGCCGCATCCACGTAGGTCCGGGCCTGTGCCGTATCGCCGTTGAAGATGGCAAGCCGGGCGCTGTGCATGTCGCGCATGCTGAGCAGCGCGTCGTCCGATACCTTGAACAGGTCGCGCTCGGCTGTCTGCGCCTGCTTGTCCTGCCGCTCGTTACTGACCTGGGCCGCGGCCGGCGCCGGTGTGCCCGCGCTCTCGCTCGCCGCGAAGGCCGGGCTCAGGTTCGTTGTGATCATGCCGGTGGACAGCAGGGCGGCGCTGATGGCCGTCAGAAGATATTTCTTGTTCATGGTCATACTCCTTGTCGAGTGATTCGGTTAACCGGCCGGGCCTGTCACATTGGCACAAGCCCGAGCCTGGGTAACATGATCCGCTCGAGCGGCTAACGCCGAGATGGATGCCGGATTAACAATTGTTAATGGGGCATTTCACTTGCAATTTCAGCATGCATCGGGCACCACGGCGCGGCGGTAACGCGCATGGTGCGTGTCCTTGGCGAGGCGCGCCCGGCGGCAGCACGGGAACGGCGGACACTGTTTACCATTATCGCGGTCCGCTGCATCCGGTCAGTTTCTGGCTTGCCCGCGAGGCTGGTTTGGCGTCTCCATTCAAGCGATAATCCACAGCGCTCCAAGGGGCCGGCGGCATACAGGCGGGCATTCTGTTTCCGCACCCTGCCGGTGCCGCAGCGGCGCAAGCGCGTCCCCGACGAACAATCAACCAACAAATCATTCGGAGGTCTTGGCAATGACGCGTGCTTCAGGGAACCAGGAACACCGTTGGCGGTTCAACCGGCTCGGCGGTTTCGATCAGGTCGTGATCGAAAGCGACGACATCTGTCATCTTCCGGGGCTGGATCAGAAATTGTGGGCGGCGCTCAGCTGTCCGACGCGGGGTGTCGAGTTCGATCAGCACACGCTCAACCTGCTGGACGGCGACGGCGACGGCCGGATCCGGGTGCCCGAGGTCCTGGCGGCGGTCACCTGGGCGTGCGGCATCCTGAAGGAACCGGGCGAACTGTTGCAGTCGTCCGCGGGGCTGCCGCTGGCCGCGATCGATGACAGCACGGAAGAGGGCCGCCAGGTGCTGGCATCGGCCAGGCGCATCCTGGCGAATCTCGACAAGGCGGACGCCAGCGTGATCACGCCGGCGGAAACGGCCGATACCAGCAAGATCTTCGCCGAGACGCGCTTCAACGGCGACGGCGTGGTGCCGCCCGCTGCGGCCGACGCCGCGCCGGTGTCACAGGCCATCACCGACATCATGGCCTGCATGGGCGCGGTACCGGACCGCAGCGGTGCCGAGGGCATCAACCAGGAACTGAGCGATGCGTTCTTCGCCGCGGCGGCGGAACACCTGGCCTGGTGGAAGGAAGGCGAGGCCGATGCCGCCAACCTGCTGCCGCTGGGCGCGGATACCGAGCAGGCGGCAGCGGTGTTCGAGGCGGTCAAGGCCAAGGTCGACGATTATTTCACCCGCACGCGGCTGGCCGGCTTCGACGCGCGTGCCGCCGCACCGCTCAACCCCGCGGAGGCCGACTACACGGCACTGGCGCTGAAGACCCCGTCGGCCACGACGGCGGAACTGGCGGACTTCCCGGTGGCACGCGTGGAAGCGGACCGTCCCCTGCCGCTGGACCAGGGTGTGAACCCCGGCTGGTCGGGTGCGCTGGCGGCGTTGCGCGAGCAGGTGGTGCAGCCGCTGCTGGGCGAGGTCAGCAAACTCACCGAGTCGCAGTGGTCGGACATCAGCGCCCGTTTCGCCGCGCACTCCGCCTGGCATGCCGCCATGCGCGGCAGCGTGGTCGCACCGCTGGGTGTGGCACGCGTACAGGAACTGCTCGATGGCGGGACCAAGGCCGCGATCGATACATTGATCGCGCAGGACAAGGAGCTGGAAGCGGAGGCCAACGCCATCGCATCGGTCGACCGCCTGGTGCATTACTACCAGCACCTCGACCAGCTGCTGCACAACTTCGTGTCATTGCGTGATTTCTACACGCCCGGCAAGAAGGCGATCTTCCAGGCCGGCACGCTGTATCTCGACGGCCGCAGCTGCGAGCTGTGCATCAACGTCAACGACATCGCGGCGCACAGCAACCTTGCCACCCTGAGCCGGACCTTCCTGGCGTACTGCGAATGCCGCCGCCGCGGCGGCGACGAGAAGATGACCATTGCCGCGGCCTTCACCGGCGGTGATGCCGACAACCTGCGTGTCGGCCGCAACGGTGTGTTCTACGACCGCCACGGTGACGACTGGGATGCCTCCATCGTCAAGATCATCGAGCACCCGATCAGTGTGTCGCAGGCGTTCTGGTCACCCTACAAGCGCATCGCCCGCATGATCTCCGAGCAGATCGAGAAGTTCGCCGGCGAGCGCGACAAGGCGGTCGAGGCAGGCACCGCGAAGGGCGTGGCGGATGCCTCGGCGTCGGCCCAGGCGGGCAAGGGACCGGCGGCGCCGTTCGACATCGGCAAGTTCGCCGGTATCTTCGCCGCCATCGGTCTGGCCGTCGGCGCCATCGGCACCGCGCTGGCGTCGGTGCTGACCGGGTTCCTCGGTCTCACCTGGTGGCAGATGCCGCTGGCGCTCGTCGGCCTGGTCCTCGTGATCTCGGGGCCCTCGATGCTCATGGCCTATATGAAGCTGCGCCAGCGCAACCTCGGTCCGATGCTGGACGCCAACGGCTGGGCGGTGAACACCCAGGCGAAGATCAACATCCCGTTCGGCGCCACCCTCACCGGTACCGCGGAGCTGCCGCGCGGCGCGCAACGCTCGCTGCGGGATCCGTTCGCCGAGAAGAAGCGGCCGTGGAAGTTCTACCTCTTCCTGCTGGTGCTGCTGGCCGCCGGCGGCGTGCTGTGGCAGAAGGGCTATATCACCCAGTGGTGGGATGCGCTGCAGCACCGGACCGAGGAGGCCGCCGCGCCGGCCGAACCGGCGCCCGCCGAACCCGCCGATCAAACCGAAACGGCCGCGCCGGCGTCCTGATGCCGACGGCGGGGCGGCGCCTGCACGGGCCGTCCCGCACGTGCGTGCGGTCGCGCAGGTGACTACGGCCGTCTTCCCTCGACCGTGAAATGACCGGCTCGCGCTGAACACGCTCGCCACGCAGGCTGGTCCGGCGCGATTGTGTCTAGCCTGCAGCGCCGGCGTCGAACCGCGTGTTGACCGGTGCGAACACGTCGCCCTTGCGCGCAGCGTGCGACTCGGCGGTGTCGATTGCGCGCGTTGCCGGAACCCGTCTCATCATTCCCCGCTGCCGCGACGAATCCGTTCACGTGTGTCTGCAGGCGGGCGTTTTTGCTTGCCGTGCCGGTAGCAAGCCACTAACCTGAACGCCCTCACTTCACAACCTCAAGGATGCGTCATGCGCCAGAGCCGACTGTTCGCCACCACCGTCCTGTTCACGCTGCTGCTCGCGGCATGCCAGCCGCCGCCGGCAGGCAGCGGCGGCAACGGCACGGGTGCTGACGGCCGCAAGGATACGGCCGGTCTGCAGGTCAGCACGCATCAGACCAAGACCGAGATCATCGACGTGCCGGAGACGGGGATCAACCTCGGCTGGGGCTACAATCTCTACGACTCGACACCGCTGCCGAACAAGTGCATCGAGTTCACGCCGGCCGAGGAGCCGGCGCAGACCCGCACCATGTCGATGCGGGAGGTCAACGACACCTACGAGGTGATGCGCAGTATGGGCATGACCGCCGAGGCCAGCGTCAGCGTGATGGGCTACGAGGGGAGCGGCAAGGCGAGTTTTGCGAAGAGCCTGAACCTCAGCGGGACCAGCACCAGCTTCGTCCTCGATGCCAGCGTCGACAACGGCGTGCGTTACGCGGGGCCCTACGATCCGCCCGAGGAGGCGAAGAATGCCCGTAACCGGCCACAGCCCGCTATCCGTCTGACAGCCGCCGCGGAACGGCTGGCGGCGCGGCCCGAGGAGTTCCTGCGCGAGTGCGGAAACGGCTTCGTCTCCGCGATCTACTCGGGTGCCCGCCTGACGGCGGTGATCACGATACACACGCGCAACCAGAGCGAGAAGCAGGATGTCAGGGCCGAGGTGTCGGCGAAGGGATTCGGCGCGACGGTGTCCGGCAGCATGCATGAAGGCACCTCCACCACGGCGTCCAGCGCCGACAAGTCGATGTCGGTGTTCCTGGTGGGCGGGCGCGGCGACGCGATACCCAAGGACCAGGCACAACTCGAGGCGCGGCTGGAGACCCTGTCGTATGCGGCCTACGAGGCACCCAAGGACTTCCGCATGGCGGTAACACCCTACGAGATCCTGCCGAACTGGCCGCAGACGCAGCAACTGCGCGGCGAGGTCACCGAGTTCGAGCAGCTCGCCGGACTGTGGGGCGACTACAACACGGTATACGACGAAATCGAATACATCCTCGACAACCCGGCTTTATATGCCGCGGTCACCCTGCAGGCGGACGGTGGCTACGCCCTGGAACTGCTGCGTCCGAACACGGATGCGGGCAAGGACCGGATCGAGTACCTGGAACGGTTGCAGGATTATGTCCACCAGTCCTTGCGCGAGCTCGAGGACGTGGCGCGCGTCTGCGTGAGCACGGAGGAGACGCAGATCGACGAGGGCGGCGATTGCAGTTTCGACGAGACGCGTTATCTGAGCAGCTATGCCTTCTGGTCGCAGCTGCCGGTCGATGCGCGCGACACTACCTTGAAGACACCGGAAAAATGTCCTGACGCTCTCACCAGTGAGCCTGCGCGTAGCGACTGCCTCAAGGCGTATGCCGAGGCGGTGACGAAGCGGCTGTCGACACTGCCGAGACCGCTGGACCGCCTGGCCGCAGAGCAATGGATCATCCCGAAATCCCAGGGCCGCTGCCGCTTCGATCTGCTCGATTTGGGCTGCCTGACCAATGCCGAGGTGCGTCACTGGCAGTCCCAGGTCGGCAAGCGCCTGCGGCTGGTCCGTACGGACCAGGAACGCGCCGCGGTCACACTAGCCGGTGCCGGCATCGACGCCAAGACCGGTGCCGCGTGGCTCACGGCGGCGCAGGAACAGGCCGTCACGGCCACGCTTGCCGCGACACCGGGACAGTGATTTCGCTACGCTACCGGCGCAAGCGGCCCGGCACGCCAGGATGAACACGACACCCGCGCTGCCGGTGGTGCGCGCCGCCTTGCACGCGGCGGTGTTATGGGGCGTGCTCGTCGCACCGGCGCCGGCGGCGTGCGACGTTGACATCGCCGACGCGATGACGCGCGAGGTGAACCGGATCCGGGACTGCCTGCATGAGATCGCCGCGCGGCCGGTCGAGGTCCCGGTGCCGGGCGGGCATGCGGAGCGCCTGCTGTATACCTGGGGGCCGGAGATCAAGATCCGGCGCATGCTGGATGATCCGTACTTCTGCGATTACGAATACGCGCGCCAGGTCGAGTTCGAATACCGGCAATACCTCGAGCTCCCGACCAGTATGCCGTACTGGGGCGACCGTCCCTGGTTGCGCTCCATGTCGCAGCTCGCAGCCCTGGCGAATGCCGCCAATGACACGGCGCCACTGTTCCCGGAGCCGTACCGCGAGGAAGCGGTGGAGCAGGCGCCGGATGCCGGTCTCTGGGAAGACGGGGCGCCGCCGGAACCTGCACCCGCTGCCAGCGGACCTTACCTCGACGAGCCGGTCGAGACGGCGCCGGATGCCGGCCTCTGGGCAGATGCCGAACGCTGGGAAGCCGAGCCGCCGCTACCGCAGGCGGAACTCAAGGGACGTTCGGTGCAGTTCGCGCTCGCCGGCCTGCGCGACCTGGGCATGCCGCAAGCGCAAAGATACCGCGAGATCGAGCGCCAGGCGCAGCAGCTGGAGGCGCGTAATCCCGGTCCGAACAAATCGGCCGCAGCGGGCAGGCTGGCCGCCGTGCGGATGATCGAGGGATCCGGTGCCGCCGCAGGCAGCTTGCGCGAGTCGTCGATCAAGGGCGGCCTCGGCGTCTATTTCAGCAGCGATCCGTTCCGCTATTTCGAAGCCGGTACGCGGCCCGCCGGGCTGGTCTGCAGAACGCCGTCCCAGCCCGTCATCATCGATCGGTCGGACCAGGAAACCGCGCGCTTCCTGGCCGCGCACCGCATCACGGTGCAGGGGGCAACGCTAAATCTCCCGGGTGCCAAGACGATTCCAACCCTCGAGAATCCGGCACTGTTCGACGAGGCGGCACGCGGTCGGTACATCATCCGGTTGCCGGCCTATCTCACCGGCGGCGTCGGACGCCAGTCTGCCTATGTCGACAAGTGCGTAATGCCCTATGACAATGCCCAGGTCTGCCGGCGCGTCACCATCGAGGAACCCTGGCTCAGCTGCGAGGATTTCCGGCGCCTGACCGGTCTCAGCTGGATGACCCGGGAGCGCCGGTTCAGAAGGAGCGAGGATCTCCTCGCCAGGAAGCCGGATGCCGATGCCACGAACCAGGCACTGCACGCACAAATCGTGCAATCCGACGGTCAGCTCTTCGCCGAGACATTCAGGCAACGCTTCAGCCAGTGTTACGGTGTGGTGTGGGAAGACAAGTACCTGGGACTGCTCGGCACTGCCGATGATGCCTTCGTCAGGGCGCTGACCGCATCGCAGTGAGAGCGGCGCCGGCCGCCCGGGAGCGGTCGATCCGTCCGTTCACTTCATGCTGCGGCGACCGCGACACCGCGGATGCAATGCGCGACGACGGCGGGGCAGCCGGCGGCTGTCTGCCGGGTGATCGATTCGAAATCGAATCCCGCCTCGACCAGGCTGCGCTCGGTGTCGCGGGTGAGATGGCAGTTGCCGCACGCACATACCCAGACGGGCTGCAGCAGGCGCTGCCATTTGATCAACCGCGGTTCCTGCCTGGCCAGTACGTGTTCGATGAAATAGATGCGCCCACCCGGTTTCAGCACGCGCCTGATCTCCGCCAGCGTCCTGCGTTGGTCGTCCACGCTGCAGAGCACCAGCGTGATGACCGCGGCATCGAAGCGGTTGTCCCCGAATGGCAGGTCGGCGGCAGCCGCCTGCACCAGCGTGTGCCAGCAGTCTGGTGCCGCGCGCAGGCGATTCCCGAGCATGGTGCACATGTGCCGGTCCGGCTCGGTGAGCGTCAGTGAGGCAACCCGGTCGGAGTAATAAGCGAGGTTGGCACCGGTGCCGCTGCCGATCTCGATCACATCGCCGCTGATCCGACCGAGCAACTCCGCGCGCCAGGCGGCCAGCGTGGCCGCCTCCATCTGCTGCATGGTGGCATCGTAGAACCGCGCCATGAAGTAGCTGCTGATAGACACGGTCGTTGCATCCCCCGTTATGTGCGCGTTGCTCGCCTCGGTCTCTACATAGTAGGGCATGGAACCCTGCCTGGCAGGGTCATGGCGAGTACCTATCTCATACTTCCCCGCGGCCGTGACCGTGGCGCTGTACGCCGCGGCCCGCCGCCGTGCCGCCCGGCGGTGGGGCTGTATCTCGTTATTTTCTAATGGAATTTCTTTTGCCGTGCCATCCCTGTTCGGGTACTTGTAAGGAAAACAGTCACTTGGTCGATAGACATGCCTGCAAGTAAGGATACTTGTTTTGGTGCTGATTAACCGCACCGGGTCAAGTAGTCACTCGCGCAGCAGGTTGCGCACGCACAGGTTGCAAGTGCTCCACAGGGATGTTTGGACTGACGCAGACAGCGGTCGGTCCATGGCCCGGTGGTGCGAGAACCCTGATGCGCATGGCGACAGACTGGTGCGTCCACACGACAGCAGCTGCATCCCCACCCGCCGGCCCGACGCGGTGCCGGCCGCCGCTGCGCCTGCGCCTACCTCCTGATATCGCTGCATGCCAGCCGCCGCGCCGGCTGTGGCAGGCGCTGACGCTGCTGCTCGGCCTGCTGCTGCACGGCCCTGTCCACGCGCTCGGTGCCGGCGCGGGTACGCTGATCAGCAACAGTGCCACCATGGATTACGAGATCGCGGGCGCCCTTGCCAGGGCCGTCAGCAACACGGTCACGCTGCGCGTGGACGAGATACTCGATCTGGATCTCACCTGGCAGGACGCCGGCAATGTCGCTGTCGCCACGCCGGACACCGCGCGGGTGCTCACCTATCTGCTGACCAACACCGGCAATGGCACGGACAGCTACAGTCTCAGCGTGCAGAACAGCGCCGGAACCGACCAGTTCGATCCGGTCTTGGCGGACATCTACCTGGACGCCAACGGCGACGGTGTCTTCAGTCCCGGCGTGGATGTGCTCTACGTCGCCGGCGTGAACGATCCCGTGCTCGCCGCGGACGCCGCGCAGGTGGTGTTCGTGCGCTGCGATATTCCCGGCAGCCTCGAGAGCGGCGACCTCGGCAGCAACCGCCTGGTCGCGACGTCCGCGACCGGCGCCGGCCGGCCCGGGACCGCCATCGTGAACGCGGGCGACAACAACACCGCGGCGGTCGTCGGCAGCTCCGGTGGCATCGACGCGGCCACCGGTGTCTACGAGGTCAGCAACGTGACCGTGGTGCTGCTCAAGTCGGTGACAGTCAGGGATCCGCAAGGCGGCAGCCAGCCGGTCACCGGTGCCACGCTGACCTACAGCATCGACGTCAGCGCGACCGGCGCCGCCGCCGGCGTGCTGGTGACCGATCCGCTGCCGGCGAATACCACCTACCGGCCGGGCACGCTGACGCTCAATGCGGCACCGCTTACCGATGCCGCGGATACCGATACCGGCGACGTGGGTGCTACCGCGCCCGCGACCGTTGCCGTGTACCTGGGCGACCTGTCGCAGGCAACGCCCGTCCAGACCATCTCGTTCGAAGTGACCATCAACTAATCCACTGGAGGAAACGTATGAACACATTACTGAAAGTCATGTTTGGCCTGTGCTTCGCGCTGTTCAGTGCCCGGCTCCTGGCCCACATCGAGGTCTCCACCAGTGCCGAGATCGAGGTGAAGGAGGTCAACGCGCAGGGTGAGCAGATCGTCCGGCGCGTCCCGGCCACCACCGTGGTCCCAGGCACCGAGGTGATCTACACCATCACCGCCAAGAATACCGGCACCGAGCCGGCCGACCGTGTCGTGGTCACCAACCGCGTGCCGGAACAGACCGTCTACGTCGCCGGCAGTGCGGCGGGTCCCGGCGTCGCCATCACCTTCTCGGTCGATGGCGGCAAGACCTACGCCACCGCGACGAAGCTGAGCGTCGTCGACGCCGCGGGCAAGACCCGGCCCGCCACGGCAGCGGACTATACCCACGTGCGCTGGACCTTCCAGTCCAGCCTCGGCCCCGTCCAGGAGGCGCCGGTGTGGTACCGCGCACGGGTCAAGTGAGGCGTCCCGCCTTGCCGTCCCGCAGGCCGTCACTGGCGCGCGGCGGCGACGGGCGCGTACGGGATGCACGGTTTATCTAACCGCGGCGGTGCCGCGGGATTTCGTCAGGCAATACCAACCCCAGGAGATGTAGCATGCAGCACTTGTTCATACGCAAGCCCGTCAGTCGCCTGCTGGCACTGGCGTTACTCAGCGCTGGCGCGCAGAGCACGTTCGCGGTCGGAACGCAATCCGGCGCCACCATCAGCAACACGGCCACGGTCGACTACCAGGTCGGGACCGATCCGCGCAGTGCCACCGGTGCGGCGCCGGACATCCTGGTGGACAACCGCGTCGACATGACGGTGACCAACACCGATGCCGGCAACAACGTAAACGTCAATCCCGGGCAGGTCGACCGGGTGCTGACCTTTACCGTGACCAACACCGGTAACACCACCCAGGGCTATCTGCTGTCGGTGGACGTGCCGAGTGCCGCCATTCCCATGGGCAACATCCGCATCTACGTGGATGCCAACAATGACGGCATACCCGATGCCGGCGAGCTGTACACTGCCGGCACCAACGCGGGCGACCTGAACCCGAACGGCGTGCTCGGCACCGACGATGTCATGCAGGTGCTGGTCGTGGCCGACACCCCGGCCGGTGCGCTCGATGCGGCCGTGGACGATGTGCGCCTGGTGGCGCAGGCCACCAACGCCGGTACCGCGACCGCGACGACGGCGGCCGTGACACCGACGGCCGGTGTGGACGTGGTGTTCGCCGATGCGGCGGGCACGACCAGCGACGCCAACCGTGACGGCCAGCACTCGGCGGCGGCGAGTTACACCGTGCTGAGCGCCGCGCTCACGGCGGCCAAGACCGTGCTGTCCACCACGGACGAGTTCGGCAGCGGCTTCGCGATTCCGGGCGCCAACGTGGTCTACCAGATCCGCGTGACCAATGGCGGCGCGGCCACCGTGGATGCCAATACCGTTGCGGTGATGGACCAGATCCCGGCCAGCACGCGGCTGTGCGTTGCGACCGTGGGCAACTGCACGGCGCCGGCGTTCGTCGACGGCACGCCCAGCAGCGGTCTCAGCGTGGCGGCGTTCGAGTACTCCTTCGTCAGCGGTCCCACGGCATGCGACAACGCCAGCTTCACGGGGTCGACACCGACGGCGGATGCGGACGGCTACGACGCGACCGTTACCTGTGTACGGCAGCGACCGACGGGCAGCATGAGCGGCTCCGGCGGTTTCTTCGATGTCCGGATCACGGTCGGTATCCAGTAACCCGGGTTGCCGGAGCACCGTTATTGATCTCCACGACAGGTACTGCATGGCGCCAGTGCCGCAGGTCTCGCGACCTGCGGCACTGTCGCGTTTGCGGGTCCGTAACGCGTGACGCCTAGGTGCGGATGCGCGTGGCCAGCACCCGGCGGTACCACGGCCTGCCTGCCTGTTGCGGGTGGCTGCTGGCCGGCCTGCTGCTGTTGCCGGGCGTCGCCGCCGCGGTGCCGGCAGGCACGCTCATCCACAACACCGCGCTGGCAACCTTCAACGGCGGCCTTGCCAGTGTTTCCAACACCGTCACGACGGTAACGACGTGGCCGCGGGTGCCGTCCTCGCTCGAGTTCCTGAAATACGCGCCCGGCAGCGCAGCGGCGCTACCGGTACCGGTCGCGGTTACCGACTACAGCAGCGGCGGGACGGTGACGGGACCGTTTCTGCCGCTGCCGGCGCCGCTCCCGGCGGCTAGCGCCACGCCGATCGACCTCGGCAGCCCCGTGCCGCTGGCGCCGGCCACAATGTTTCACCAGGGGGAGCCGGTCTTCGTGCGCCTGACCGACCTCGACCAGAATACCGATCCGGCGCGGGCCGAGACCGTTACGGTCAGCATCGGCGTGGGCGCGACCGGCGACACCGAGTTGCTGCGTCTGACCGAGACCGGTCCGGATACCGGCATCTTCACCGGCTACATCCAGTCCTACGTCGCCGCCCTGGCACCGGCTGCCGCGACCGCGGCCAACGGCCAGCTCGGCCTGCGCGATGCGGCGGAGATCGTGGCCAGTTATGTCGATGTCTCCGACAACACGGATACGTCGATCACATCCACGTTCGTCGATCCGTACGGGCGTGTGTTCGCGAGCAGTACCGGGCAGCTCGTCGACGGTGTCACGCTCACGCTCGTCGATGCCGCCACCGGGGCGCCGGCGGCGGTGTTCGGTGACGACGGTGTGAGCGCATTTCCGTCCACGCTCACCAGTGGCGGCAGTGCCACCGACAGCAGCGGCACGGTGTACGCCTTCGCACCGGGCACCTACCGCTTCCCCTTCGTCGCGCCGGGCAGTTACCGCATCGTGGTGACGCCGCCCCCGGGCTATATCGCACCCAGCGTCGTGCCGACCGCCGTACTCCAGGCCCTGCCAGGGGCGCCGTTCGCACTCGATGAGCAGGGATCGCGCGGTGCGCCCTTCAGCGTTGCGCTCGGTCCGGCGATCCAGGTGGATATCCCGCTGGATCCCGGCACGACCGGCTTTTTCCTGAGCAAGGCGGCCAGCGAACGGGTGGCGGCGGCCGGCGACTTCCTGCAGTACCGGCTGCGGCTGAGCAACGAAACCGGTGTCGCCGCATCGGCCGCGCAGATCACCGATACCCTGCCGCCCGGGCTACGCTACCGGCACGGCTCGGCCAGCCGTGGCGACAGCCCGCTCGCGGAGCCGGCCATCAGTGCGGACGGCCGGCTGCTGAATTTCAACCTGGGCGATCTGGCCGACGGCGCGGTCGTCGAGCTGCGTTACGTGGTGGAGGTCGCCGCCGGCGCACCGGCCGGTGTCGCGGTCAACCGTGCCACCGCCAGTGCCGGCAACGGCACGCTGGTATCGAACCAGGCCGTGGCCAGCGTGGAGATCCGGCAGGACCTGCTGCGTGACCGCAACGTCCTCATGGGGCGGGTCATCGCGGGTGACTGCGATGCGCCGGACAGTCCGGCGTCCGGCGCCGTGGCCGGCGTGCGCGTCTACCTGGAAAACGGCACCTATGCAGTGACCGATGCCCAGGGCATGTTCCACGTCGAGGGCGTGCGGCCCGGCAGCCATGTCGTGCAACTGGACCTCGATACCCTCGGGCCGGGCTATGAACCGGTGATCTGCGACGAGCACACGCAGTTCGCCGGGCGCGCCTTCTCGCGCTTCGTGGACCTCCAGGGCGGGACCCTGTGGCGGACCGACTTCCACGTGCGCGCACTGCCACCGCCGCATGCGGAAGTCGGGCTGACGTTCGCAAGCAGCGTGGACGATCATGTCGCCACCTATCACCTGGCGCTGCAGGGCGGTGACCTGCCGCTCGGAAACCTGCGCCTCATGATCAACCTGCCTGCCAGCGTGCACTACCTGTCCGGCAGCAGTGTGCTCGACAATGCCAGTGTTGCCGATCCGGAAAGCCGCGGCTCGGTCCTGATCTATCCGCTGGGTGAGGCAACGGGCGCCTGGACCCGCGAACTCAATTTCCTGGCCGCGGTGGATGCGAACGGCGAGACCGCCACGCTGCCCGCCCGGGCCTTCCTGATGTTCGACGGTCCCGGCCAGGCCGGACAACGGACACCGGTGGTCGAGACCGTGTTGCAGCGCGTGTTGCACGAGCATCGTCTCGAGGGCGAGGCCGGCACCCATTTCGCCACCTTCAGCGCCCAGCTGAGCGATCCCGACAAGGCCGTGCTGGATCGCATCGCGGCGGAGCTGCGCGGCCACCGCGTGCTGCACATCGAGGCGATCGGCCATACCGACAATGTCCGCATCAATCCGCGCGCGCGCGATCAGTTCGCCGACAACCTGGCGCTGTCGATCGCCCGCGCGCAGGCGGTGGGCGATTACCTGGCCGGGCTGCTCGGGCTGCCGGACGGTGCGCTGGTGATCCGGGGACAGGGGGCGACCCGGCCGTACCAGCTGAACAGTTCGGACCACGGGCGGGCCAGCAACCGCCGCGTCGAATTGCATATCGTGACCGAGACCATGCTGGATGCCGCCCGGTTGGGTGAACTCGGGCGGCCGGGCAATATCACGGTCGAGGTGGCAGGTGCCTGGCAGGGTCCGCTGATCCCGGACCGCAAGACCTCATCCGCGGAGGTGCGCCAGCTCACCATGCCGGTCTACGACCGGGCCTGGGTGGAGTCGGCGCAGCCCGGACTGCAACTGCTGTGGCCGCCGGAGGACCACAACCCGCCGATCCCCAGTATCCGCATCGCGGTCAAGCACGATCCCGCGCAGGAATTGACGGTGCTGCTCAATGGCCGGCCGCTCGGCGCGCTGAACTTCGACAGCCGTGTCAGCAACGGTGCCGGCACGGTCGCGGTCAGCCAGTGGGCCGGCGTCGATATCGAACAGGGCAACAATACCCTGGTGGTGGAAACGCGCGCGGCCGACGGCCGGCTACTGGAGCGCATCGAGCGCGCCGTGCGCATGTCGACCCTGCCGGTGCGCGCGGAACTGGTCGAGGCGCAGTCTCGCCTGGTCGCCGACGGCAGGCAGACACCGGTGATCGCGGTACGTCTGTACGATCGCGACGACCGACCCATCCGCGCCGGCCTGATCGGTGAATTCAGCGTCGAGCCCCCGCACGTGGCGCAGCAGAACATCGATGACCTGCAGCGCCAGCCGCTGGCGGGGCTGGATCGCGGCCGCCCGCGCTATCGCGTCGGCGCGGACGGGATCGCACTGATCGAGCTCGAGCCGACGACCCGGAGCGGCGTGGCCACACTGGTGATCCCGCTGGCGAACCGTGCCGCCACGCTGCGACCCTGGCTGCAGCCGGCGCCACGCGACTGGATCCTCGTGGGGCTGGCAGAGGGGAGCGTCGCGCATGGCACCGTCAGCGGCAACCTGACATCGCTCGCGGACGCCGGCCTCGAGGCGGATACCTACACCGATGGCAAGCTGTCGTTCTTCGCCCGCGGCGGCATCAAGGGCGAGTGGCTGCTGACACTGGCCTACGATTCGGCCAAGGACCGGCAGGAGCGCGACACCCTGTTCCAGGAAATCGATCCCGACGCCTACTATCCCGTGTACGGCGATCGCATGGTTCAGGGCTATGATGCCTCCAGCCGGGACAAGCTCTACGTCCGGCTCGAACGCCGCCAGTACTACGCCCTGTTCGGCGATTACCAGACCGGGCTGACCGTGACCGAGCTGGCCCGCTACGACCGCTCCCTGACCGGGTTCAAGTCCGAGCTGCGCAGCGGACGCTACAACCTGAATGCGTTTGCCAGCGACACCGCCCAGGACTTCGTGCGCGACGAGTTGCGCGGGGAAGGCACGTCGGGGTTGTACCGGCTGAGCCAGCCAGACCTGGTGTACGGGTCCGAGCAGGTGCGGCTGGAGACGCGTGACCGGTTCCGCCCGCAGCACGTGCTCTCCTCCCGGCCGCTGACGCGCAATATCGATTACAACATCGATTATGCCGCCGGTACCCTGTTCTTCCGGCAACCGGTGCCGAGCCAGGACGGCAGCCTGGATCCGGTATTCATCGTCATCGACTACGAGAGCGGGGCCGGCAGCACGGAACACCTGACCTATGGCGGGCGCGGTGCCGTGACGCTGGCAGGGGAGCAGGTCGAGCTCGGTGCCACCTATATCAGCCAGGGCGGCAGCGGCGGCGACGACCGGCTGCGGGGCGTCGATGCGACCGTCGATATCACCGCCAGCCTGCAGATGAAGCTGGAATACGCGAACAGCCGGGAACATACCGGCAGCGACCGCGACGCCTACTTCGCGGAGCTGCGCCAGAGTGCGGGCAGGGCCGACGGCAGCATCTATTACCGCGAGCAGGAAACCGGGTTCGGTCTGGGCCAGCAAAGCCGCAGCGGCGACGGTATCCGCAGCTACGGTTTCGACGGCCGCTACCGGCTGACCGATCGCTTCGATTTCACGGCACAGGCCTTCCGTCAGCACGACCTGGAAACCGCCGCCCAGCGCGACGTGCTCGAAGCCGGCATGGTGTACGACACCACCGACCAGGGCATGCATGCGGGTCTGCGCCAGGCCCGTGACCGCCGTGCCACGGGACCCGACGATATCTCGCGCC
Organism: Pseudomonadota bacterium; assembly: GCA_041395565.1. Lineage (NCBI taxonomy): Bacteria > Pseudomonadati > Pseudomonadota > Pseudomonadota bacterium. The sequence continues at coordinate 399,420 of JAWLAI010000003.1, forward strand.
AGCTCACGCTCGGCGCGCACCGCAGCCTGCTCGACAGCCGGCTGAACCTGCGCATCGACCACGACCAGTCGCTGCAGGACAACAGCAACCCCGACTACCCGACTCGCACCCTGCTGGGCGCAGACTACCTGCTCAATCCCTCGACCGCCCTGTTCGTGGAGCAGGAACTGAGTTTCGGCGCGCAGCAGGACACCCGCGGTACCCGCGTCGGCATGCAGACCCGGCCCTGGGCGGGTACGACCGTGCACACCTCGCTGGAGCAGCGCGCGAGCGATTACGGGCCGCGCCTGCTGGCCAATGCCGGTGTGCAGCAGACCTGGCAGGTCGACGCGCACTGGAGCGTGGATGCCGGGCTGGACAGCAGCACGACCCTGCGCGAGCCGGGCGCGCAGCCGCTCAGCGCGGCGCTGCCGCCGGCATTCGGCGCGACCGAGGATTTCACCGCCGTGTCGCTTGGTGCCACCCGCCAGGACGAGGACTGGTCGTGGACCTCGCGCATCGAGCGCCGCAGCGCCGAGACGGAGGACAAGTGGAGCTTCACCAGCGGCGCGGCCGGCACGCCGCGCGCGGGTCTGGGGCTGTCGGCGCGCCTGCAGCTGTTCGCGACGGACAGCGCGAGCGGTGCCGACAGCCGGCAGGGCGAGTTGCGGCTCGGCATCGTGCGCCGTCCGTTCGGGCGGCGCTGGACGCTGCTGAACCGGACCGACCTGACCGTGGACAGCCGGGACGGGGATGCCGGGACGCTGCATGGCTGGAAGGCGGTCAACAACACGCTGGCGAACTACCGCAGCGCCGGAAACCAGCTGAGCACCTTCTACGGCGCCAAGTATGGTCGTGACACGATCGACGGCATCGGTTATGACGGCTACACCGACGCCATCGGGCTCGAGGCGCGGCGCGATCTCGGCCGGCGCTGGGACGTGGGCGCGCGCGCCAGCACGCTGCGCAGCTGGCATGCGGATCAACAGCACTATTCCTACGGCGTGTCCGTCGGCTACAACCCCGCGACCAACGTCTGGGTGAGCGCCGGTTACAACTGGCGCGGTTACCGCGACGATGATTTTGCGCTGGCCGGCTACACGGCAAGCGGGCCGTATCTGAGCCTGCGCTTCAAGTTCGACCAGGAGTCGGTGCGCGCAACCGCCGACTGGTTCAACCGGGACTGAGGCTGCGGATGGGACAGGTACGGCACACGTCAGACACTGCGATCAGGCCGCGCACGGGGCGTGCCGACGGCGGCGCCAGCGCCGCGTTCCGGCGCCTGCTGCTGGTAGGGAGCCTGCTGGCCTGCTGCGTACTGGCGCCCTGGCAGGCGGCCGTGGCCGGGGTTCCCGTCACCTTGTATCGCAGTTTCGTCGGCAACATGGACTACACCGCCACCGGCGGTTCCCTGCGTGCCGCGTCGAACAGCGTCAATCCCTGCGCGCTCGTCGCCAACGGCCGCAGCAGTGCCGTGCTCGGCGGCATCCCGGCCGGTGCCACGGTCACCGCGGCCTATCTGTACTGGGCCGGCTCCGGTGCGGCGCCGGATTACAACGTCACACTCGACGGCATGCAGGTCAGTGCCGACCGCACCTTCACCGAGACCTTCCGCACCGGCGGCACGGACTACGACTATTTCAGCGGCTTCGAGGACGTCACCGCCCACGTCGCCGCCAAGGGCAACGGCACCTATACCTTCGCCGGCCTGCGCGTCGACAACGGTGCGCCGTACTGCAACGTGTCCGCGGTCATGGCCGGCTGGAGCCTGCTGGTCGTTTACGAGCACGCATCCGAGCCGTTGCGCGCCGTCAACGTGTACGATGGTTTCCAGTATTTCCGCGGCGGCACCCTGTCGCTGACCGCAGGCAATTTCGTCATCCCCGCAACGGGCATCGACGGCAAGCACGGCGTACTGACCTGGGAGGGTGATGTCGAGAACTCGAGCGCCATGGGCGGCTACACCGAGGCGCTGACGTTCAACGGCACGGCCCTGACCGACGGCCTCAACCCGCCGAGCAACCAGTTCAACTCGACTATCAACGTCCTCGGCAGCAACACCAGTTATGGCGTGGATCTCGATAACTACGATATCAGCAGCCTGCTCGTACCCGGCGCCACATCGGCCACGTCGGTCTACAGCTCCGGCGCCGACCTGGTGCTGCTGAGCATGGAGGTGCTGAGCGTCACGCATGCGCTGGCAGCGGATCTCGCCATCAGCAAGACCCACGCGGGCGATTTCGCGGTCGGGCAGCCGGGCGTCTATAACCTCGCTGTCAGCAACAACGGTCCGGCTGACGAGCCTGGTCCCGTGACCGTGCACGACACCCTGCCGGCCGGGCTGGGATTCGCGGCCGCGACCGGTACGGGTTGGAACTGTACGGCATCGGGGCAGGACGTGAGCTGTGTCCATCCCGGGCCGCTGGCCGGCGGTGCGAGCCTGCCGGGCATCACCCTGACGGTGGACGTGGGCGCTGCGGCGGTGCCCGCTGTCACCAATACGGCGACGGTCACCGGTACCCGTTACGACAATCAGCCAGGGAACAACAGTGCCAGCGACAGCGCCGACGTCCTGCAGCCGGATCTGTCCGACTCGACCAAGACGGTCATCGATGTCAACGGTGGAGACGTGGAGCTGGGTGACATCTTGCGCTATACGATCACGCTGATCGAACGCAACGGCACGGCGGTGTCCGGGGTGCGCGTCACCGATCCGTTGCCCGCGCACACCACGAATCTGACGGTGGTGTCCTGGCCGAACGGTGCCGGCAACGATTCGACCGCCACGCTGCTGGACATCGCCGGTATCACGCTGCCGCCGGGCGCGACCGACAGCATCGTGTTCGAGGTGACCGTCAGCGGCGGCGCCAGCGCCGGTGACAGCATCGCCAATACCGCGTCGGTCGCCAATCCGGCCGGTCCCGGTGCCAGCCCGGCTGCGCCGACCCTGACGGTGTCGGCATCGCAGCTCGCCGCCAGCGGCGACAAGGCGCTGTATCTGCAGCAAACGACCCTGTCGCGCAGGCTGCCCGGTGCACTCGGCAGCATCCGGATCAGCAAGGGCGACACGGCCAGCTGGACCCTGGATCCGGCCCTGGCCACGGCGCTCACCATCGATGGCAGTAGCGGCGTGATCCCGGTGACACTGGTGCTGGACGAGACCGGTCCGGGGCAGGCGCGTGACTATGTCATCACGCTGTCCTCATCGGCGCTGGGTCCGCTGGCAACCCTGGCGCTCGCGAACGTGGACCTGAACCCTGCGGTCACCGCCACCTACAACCTGGTGCTGACGAGTCCCGGCGACCGGGTGCTGCCGGCAGGTTCCAGTCTCACCCTGACCGTGGAGAATCGCACGACCGGTAACGGCAACCGGGCGATCCGCGTCGAGCCGAACGGTTCCTCCGTGAGCCTGCCGTCGAAAACGGTGATCAACGTCGACAGCGTGCAGCTCCATGACGCAGCCTATCCCGGCGGTGCCGCGCTCACTAACCTACAGCCGGGTGCGACGGTGTATATCCGGGCAGTGGTGAGCGATCCCTTCGGGAGTTTCGACATCACCTCGGCCGTGCTCGACCTCGCCGATCCCGCCGGTGCCTTGCTCCTCGCCGCGGTGCCCATGACCCAGGTGGCGGACTCCGGCGCCGCGACGAAGGTCTACGAGTACGCCTACACCCTGCCCGCCGCCGCGGGCGGCGGGACCTGGTCCGCGCGGGTGACGGCGCACGAGGGCAGCGAGGGCACGATCGCGCACCAGCGTACGGCCACATTCACTGTGACTGCCGGGGTGGCCGAGCTTACCCTGGTCAAGTCCGTGCAGACATTGTCCGATCCGCTGCACGGCACGTTCGACCCGTACAACATACCCGGCGCGCGGCTGCTCTACACCATCCAGGTCAGCAACAGCGGCGCTGGCGGCACGGATACCGACACGGTGGTGGTCAGCGACCTGATCCCGCCCGGCACCGCGCTGCTGGTCGGCGACCTCGGCGTGCCCGGTTCCGGGCCGGTGCTGTTCCTCGACGGCAGTCCGGCGAGCGGTCTGGGTTATACCTACAGCGCACTGGCCAGCCCGACGGATGACCTGGAGTTCTCCGTGGATGGCGCGGACTGGAGCTACGTCCCGACCGCCGATGCCGGCGGGGTGGATGCGGGCGTCCGTTATATCAGGATCCGGCCGCGGGGCGGCATGGCGGGTAACAGTGGCGGCGGGGATCCATCCTTCCAGCTGCGGTTCCTGGTCGAGATCCGCTAGACCGTTATCCCGCACCGGCCCCTAGCGTGGCGGTGCGATGCGATACGTCGCATGACACCCCGTGCAGTTCTGCAGCAGGATTTCGAGTTGGCCCAGCGTGTGCTCGCGATCACCCAGCTGTTCGGCATCCAACGCGAGTTCGTCGAAGCGGCTATGGGTGTCGTATCCCAACTGCTTGAAGGGCAGCGGCAGCTTGCCCATCAGCGCGCCGGGCACTGCCTGCTGGGCCGCGCGACCGGCGCGGCGGGCGGGCGCCGCCGCGCGCGCGGGGTCGTTCGCCGCAATGGCGGCAGTGACCTGCTGCACGCTTTCGAGGAAGACGCGCATCTCGGCCAGTACCAGATCGCGTTCGGCCGGATCCAGCAGGATGGCGGTGCGGCCGTCGCCGGCTGATTCCACGCTGCCCTGAATCACGAAGCGGTAGATCACGCCGCCCGCCAGCAAGACCAGCAGCAGCACGAGTATCCAGCATATTCTGCACATGCTTATCTTCTCCTTGCCGTTTGCGCAGGTGGTTCAAACATGGCCGGGCTGCAGCACCGCCGGTTCGGCAACCGGCCGGGCCTGCAGCACGCACCGACTGCACGGACATATTAGGGACGTTGTCGGGCCGTGAAAACGGGGTATAGTCGAACAATGAGTTCCATTAATGGAACGAAACAAATGTCAAATCTGGATTTGAACGACTGGCTGCTATTCACCCGGATCGCGGATTCCGGCGGCCTGAGCGCAGCCAGCCGACGCATGGGCCTGCCCAAGTCCACCCTGAGCCGACGGCTGGCCCGACTGGAACAGCAATTCGGCGCCCGGCTCATCAACCGTCGCGGCCGCACATTCGAGCTGACCGCTGCCGGACGTCTGCTTTATGCGGAGTCGCAGCGGCTGTCCGAGCAGGTGGCAGGCGCGCGCGAGCGCCTGGCGGTGGGTACGGGGCGTGCAGGTGGCACGATCCGGATGACCGCGCCCAAGACGCCGGGCGGGCGCTTTCTGGGTGCCTGGTTGGCGCATTTCCTGGCGGAGTATCCTGATATCCGCATCGAGCTGGATCTGAACGATCGTGTGGTCAGCCTGCACGAACAGGGTTACGACTTGGCGCTGCGGGTCGGACCGCTGGCGGACTCCACGCTCGTCGCCAGGTCGCTGGGCAGCAGCGAAAGAATGCTGGTAGCGGCTCCAGATGTATTCGCGCGCCATGATCGGCCCGCAGCACCGGCGCAGCTGGAAGGCCTGCCCTGCATCGGCTTTGGGGAACAGAACAGCGGTATCGGAACCTGGTCGTTGCAGCGGGGGCGGCGGGTGCGGCAGGTGCGTTTCCAGCCCATACTGCGTTGCGATGACATGGCCACCATCCTGCAGGTATGTCGCGGCGGCGCCGGTATCGCGCTGATTCCGGGTTTCGTCTGTCACGAGGCATTGCAGGCCGGGGAGCTGGAGCGGGTGTTGCCCGACTGGCGCGGTCCAGCGGCGCAGTTCTACCTGCTATATCCGGAACGCAGACTGCTGCCTGAGCGCGTGCGGCTGCTCGTGGATTTTCTCGTCGCGTGCAGCAAAACGGGACAGGCGCGGCGCTAATGCCCAGCATATCCAGACGGCGACGCCTGGCCGACGATAACTATGTGATAGTTCCGAAGGGCCGGTTCAGGGTTCCTGCGCATCCTGCACGTCCGGACGCTTTACCGGCATCAGGTTGGCGCGCGTAACGCCCAGCCACAACGCCAGCGGGCTGGCGACGTAGATCGAGGACACGGTGCCGATCAGGATGCCGACGATCAGCGCCAGCGCGAAGCCGTGGATGACGGGACCGCCAAAGAAATACAGCGCCAGCACCACGAGCAGGGTCGTGCCGCTGGTCATGATGGTCCTGGATAGGGTCTGGTTGATCGAGGCGTTCATTACCTCGATCACGCCGCCGGTGCGCATGCGCCGGAAGTTCTCGCGGATACGGTCGAATACCACGATGGTGTCGTTCAGCGAATAGCCGATGACGGCGAGCACCGCGGCCAGCACGGTGAGATCGAACTCGATCCGGAACAGCGAGAAAATACCCAGCGTGAAGATCGTGTCATGCACGGTGGCAAGCACGGCACCCAGGGAAAAACGCCATTCGAAACGCAGCATCACGTAGATGAAGATGCCGATCAGCGCGAACAGCATTGCCAGTCCGCCCTGTTCGGTGAGCTCACTGCCGATCTGCGCACCCACGTATTCGACCTTGCGCATCTCGACCTTGCCGGTGCCGGCCTGCTGCAACGCTTCCAGTACGTGCGTGCTCAGGCCGGCGCTGTCCTCGCCTGCGCGTGGGGCGATCCGCACCATGATGTCGCGTGCGGATCCGTATTCCTGCACCACGGCATCGGCAAATCCGCCCTTGCCCAGCGCGCTGCGCACGTCCGCCAGCTTGACGGGTGTCGCGTAGCTGACTTCGATGATGGTGCCGCCGCTGAAATCCAGCCCGAGCGCCAGCCCCTGGGTCAGCAGCGAACCAAGGCTGACGGCGATCATTACCACCAGCAGCGCGGCCATCAGCCTGCGCCTGCCCATGAAATCGATTTGCGTTCCGGTTTTGAAGAATTCCATATGTATGCTCGCAGTTTGCATTGGCCGCCTGACGTGGCGGCGGCGCAGCGGCGGAAGCTTCCGGCGCTGCCAGTCGCACAACCGCACCGCAGGTTGTGCCGGACTGGCACCCCCTGCCGTCGCGGTCATGCCGGCCGGGAGATCGGTGCGGGCATTTCGACCGGGCGGCCGGGGGAAAGTTACTGCGCGCGTGAAATATTTCCGCGCCGCGGATGCATGCGCAGCGTGGCGGGATGGCGCTTGGATGTACAGGTGCGGCAGCTTTGCCGCCGTGGCCGTGCGCAGCCCGCCGTTCCGGAGCGCGGGCGGGTCGAGCCGGGGTCAGCACCCGACCGGCCGGCTGTAGCCAGCGGCGGGAACGGGGCGGTGCGTCAGTTACGCGCGATATAGCCGGCGATACAGGCCGCGATACGCTGTTCGAGCGAGGCGGCGGCCACGGGGTCGATTGCACCCGTCGTCAGCAGGGCCGTTATCAGGTCCACGGGCGCTTCCAGCGCGCCGGTGTCTTTCTGCAGCGTCGCGTTGAGTCGGGCAACCTGGTAGGCCATGCGTTCGGCCTGGCATTCCGCCGGCGATGCCAGTTCGAGCAGGACCTCGAGCTTGAGGCAGGCCTGCTGCTTGACGGCGAGATTGTCCGCCAGGGTGGCGTCATCCGCGCGGCCGTGTGCCTGGTGAAAGCGCTGCTCCATGGCCTCGGCGGCCGGGCCGGAGAGGGCCGGCAGCGCCTGCCATTCCGACGTGGCCGCAGCCGTATCGATGACCGTACCGGCCAGCGCGGCCTGTTCCCAGCGGCTGCACAGGGCGGCCCGCTGTGCGAGTCGTTCGAGTTCCATGGTTCGGGCGCGGGACCGCGCTGCGGCGAGTGCGGCCTGGTACTTGCGCTGCGCCTCGCGCCATCCGTTCTCGAGCTTCTTGTCCTGTTCGCGCGGGACCTGACCGATGCCCTGCCAGCGTTCCTGCAACTGGGTGAGCCGCGCACCGTGTTCCAGCAATTGCGCATCGGTCGCGTCGGCAAGCCCGGTAAGCTCCGCGATGAGCGCCTGTTTCTGCTGCAGGTTCTCGTTGCGCCCGGCCTGCTGTTCCTGGCGCGCGGCGTCACGGCGCCGGTACACGCCGTCGCAAGCCGCCTGGAAACGCTTCCACAGCCTGTTTTCGAGCTTGCGCGCCTCGACCACGGTGATCACCCACTGTGCTTTCAGTCGGTCGAGTGTATCCAGGGCGTCGCGCAGATTCTCTACGCTTCCCAACGCCTCGATCTCGGTGACGAGTTTCTCGCGCATGTGGTAGGAACGGGTACGCTCGCGGGCGAGATGGTTTTCGAACTGCTCCAGTACCGTTTCCAGCGACTTCTGGATCGGCTTGCGCTGTTTGAAATCAACATTTCCGATGCGGCGGAAGTCGCGGTGAGCCTGGCTGACGAAGCGGTCGAGCTCGCGCCAGTCGGGATGCTTCCAGTCGGTCGCGGCGTAGCGTTCTTGTAGCCGGTCGATGATTGCCTGGCGCCGCTTCAGATTGTCCGAGCGCTGTGCCCTGAGCTGTTCGAAGTGCGCGATGCAGGGTTTGTAGGCCTGCTCGCAGACCTGGTCGAACTTGTTCCAGAGCTCCTTGCCGGGCTGGTCGCCGGCCTGGTCCCAGGACTGCCATTGCTCACGTGCCGTCTGGATGGTGCGGGCGATCACGTTCGGCGGCTGGTCCGAACCGATCAGCTGCCGCACCTGTTCGATGAGTTCCTCCCGGGCCTGGGTCGTGCCCCAGTGGCGCCAGGACTCCAGCTTGCGCAGCTGCGGACGGGCCTGTTGCAACCGGCTTTCGATATCCGACCAGCGTTCCTCAGGCTGACCCTGCATGTTTCCCATGATGGACTGCAGCGTTTTCTCGGCCTGCACCGCCTTCTGCAGTTCGTTGGTTCCGAGTGCGTGTTCCAGCTCTTCCATCAGGGCGCGTGCCCGGTCATGGTTGCGTTTGCGGCGTTCCACCTGCCGGTGGATGCGCGTGCGCAGTTTTTCCAGGCGGTTGACGATCTGCCGGTCGAGCTGCGGATCGTGCGCGGGTGCCTCGGCAGCGGGGTCAACTTCTGCGCCGGCGCCGCGCAGGGCATCCACCGCCTTGCGTACCCGCTTGGCGCGGGTTTCGTCGATGTACTGCCGGGACGCCAGCAGGGAATCGATTTCGTCGAGTATGGCCTGGCGGTCGTCAAGGCCGACGCTGTTTTCTGTCTGTCCGGTCATGGTTCGTTATTGGCGGCTACGGCAGTAACGCCTGAGTTTATCCGAACAACGGCACCGAGGCGTACCAGTGCCTGTATTAGAACCTATCTCATAATCCCGTGCACCCGCTACCGTGACTTCTGGCGGGACGGTGTTCCGGCCGGGGTATGGGTTCCTGTCTGCAGCCGCGGTGAGCTGCTATCATCCTCGTGGCAGGTCGGTAGCAGCGCGGGGGGGGGGGCGGCTATGTCAAATCATCACGAGGCACTGGCGCGGCAGGTCGTGGAGCAGTTCACGCAAGCGCTCGGCCCGGCGGTACGTGCGCAGATCGCGCCCGCCCACCTGGCCGACCTGGAGCAGGCGATCCGCACACTGCTCGCGCATGAGCATGACCATATCGCCGATCTACTCGAGGCCTTGGCCCGGTCGTTGCGCAGCGGGGCTGACAAAGCGGCACTCGAACTGTAACCGGCCGCTCCCGACTTTGGGGCGGTAGCGCGGTCATCCGGGAACCCCCACAACACGACAGTTATCGCCCCAGGTAAGGCCGCCCGCAAGTGGGTGCCTGCAGCGCTGGCCTGCGCGGTGGCGTCACCGCTAACCGTCCGGGGCTGCTGCTGATCGGGGCGGCAGCCTCCACACCCGCTCTGTCACACGCAGTTGCCGCAGCCCCCTCCCGAACCCGGTGTCTGGCGTCTTTCCTGGCGTCTGACTTATTTCATTTTGAATCATATGGTTGCTGTGACGCCGGGACGCGGTGCTGCAGGCTGGCCGCGCCCAACCTACTGCCGGCAAGGTCACGAAATTACAGCTGCGGCATTGCAATTCCTAGAATTTGGTACTACTGTCCCAAATACGACGCGGCGTTACAACGCCAAAGGCTTTACCCGGCTGATCAGTGCGAAGTTGTTAAGTATCTGTATCTGATCATTAAATTCTGTCATTCGGTGCGGACGGGGCCGGCGCGACGCGCGGCGGGGGGCAGGCCAGGGGCCTGCCAAGGTGGATGGCGCAGTAACTCACACGATCGGAGAAAGACTATGTTTATGAAATTACTGAGAAATACCATGTTAGCCGCGGTTGTCACGATGCTGGTGGCCTGTGGTGGCGGCGGCGGGGGTGGCGCGACCAGCGCCTCCTCGATTACGGCCGCCGGAACGATCACGGGATTCGGCAGCATCTTCGTCAATGGCATCGAATTCGAAACTGGTTCTTCCAGTATCACGCTCGATGACAATCCCGGTATCGAGAGCGATCTGCGCCTCGGCATGGTGGTGAGGGTCAGCGGTACCGTAAACGCCGACGGCCGGACCGGTACGGCCCAGGCTGTGGCGTTCGATGACGAGGTGCAGGGACCGGTGGCAACGACCCCGGTGGATCCGACCGGCGATGGCCTGCAGCAACAGTTCACGGTGCTGGGTATCACGGTGGTGGCCGACCGTACCGCGACGGTATTCGACGACGGGGTGAGTTTCGACACGCTGGCGCTGAACGACTACATCGAGGTCAGCGGCTTCGTCGGTCAGGGCGGCGTGCTGAACGCCACCCGTATCCAGGGCAAGGGTGCCTTTACCCAGGGGGTGAGCGAGATCGAACTCAAGGGCGTTGCCGGCAATGTCGCCGGCACGGTCTTCGATCTCGGTGGCTTCACGATCGAAACCGCGGGCGCCGACCTCTCCGGTGTCCCGGGTGGCGTGGTGACCAACGGCATGGAGGTCGAGGTGAAAGGCACACTGACCGGTAACCAGATCGCGGCAACCCGCGTCAGCCAGGATGACGATCTGTTCGGCAGCAACGTCGACAAGGCGAGTCTGAGGGCCTGTACCAATTACGTCAGCGACGCTGACTTCAGTATCTCAGGCCAGCAGATCAATGCCGCGAACGCCACCTTCTCGCCGCAGAACCTGGTGCTGGCAAACGGGGTCGAGATCGAAGTCGAGGGCCCGGTCGTCAACGGTGTGCTGGTCGCCAGCAAGGTCGAGGCGCGTGGCGGAAACATCAAGCTCGCAGCGCGCGTCCAGGGCGTGGGTGCGAATTCCCTGAGCCTGCAGTTCAATGGCGGTACCGTGGAGGTCACGGTCGACAGCCAGACCAGCCTGCGGGATGACACCGGCAGCATCGGACTTGGCGATATCACCGCGCCCGATTACCTCGAGATACGTGCTTCCATCAATGGCAACAGCATCATCACGGCCGATGAAGTACGCCGTGCTGCCAATGTCGGTGACGATATCCTGCAGGGCCCGGCGGACAACTGTACCGGGACGGACGTGACGGTGCTCGGTGTCGGTTTCTCACTGCTGGATGGGACGACATCCTACCAGGACCAGAATAACAGCCCGATTGCCAACGCGGCGGCATTCTGCGCTGCAGTCAACGGCAGCAGCCTGTACGTGAAGGTGCGGGATGACCAGCCTGGTAACGGCATCGCGGATGAGGCGGAGTTGGAAAACTAGGCAGGTCGCGGCGGCGCCCACGGGCGCCGCCGGATTTTTTGCGGTCTAGCTCCGGCCAACCGCCTGCAAAGCAGACTCTCGGGACAGGATTGAGCGAGGGGCGCGGGTGCTGCTCTGCACCAATCCGCACCGTCAGGTCCCGCGGTGCGGCCCGCCGTTGCCGCTCGCTGCGCGCCTGTGTGCTGGCGCAAGTACACGACCCGGGTGCTGGTGCGCATGCCCGGTAGCCGGTGCGGGGGCGCTGTATTGCAGCAGTGGGCATGGTGCCGGGGGAACAACTGAAAATTGGGTCACTTCCGGCACTGCGAGCGGAGCGAAGCGATCGCTCCCGATGGAATTGGCCGGTTGGAGATTGCTGCGTCGCTACGTTCCTCGCAATGACAATTCATCAGTGGTTCCTTAGGTGATAAGTGTTAGTACATAAGAGCTATTCATAGGATATCTGGCTGATCCGATATGTTTTCCCACGGGGCTGCGTGTGCGGGGACAGGCAGCGGGTCGGCACAGTGTCTGTGCGCCACCACAGTGCGCTGCGGTAAACCCGCCGGCGTGCTTGCCGAAAGAACTGGTGCCGGGTTGCCGTCCGGTTCGCGCAATCGGAAGGGGGCCGGGCGACAGATGGTGTCGCGAGTTCCTGGCGTCTGCGCGAATAGCGACGGGTGAATCAGGACCGGTTCGGGTCGGTGGCATCGTCTCTACCCATGCGTCATCAGATGCCGACGGACATTGCGTGTCGTACGTAATAAAGGTCCTGTCTGCGTACAGGGTTCACATGTCCTGACGCTGGCGGGACACAAGCAAAGGAGTGACAAGGATGGCAAGCATTCTCGCAGTCGACGATTCCCCGTCCATGCGACAAATGGTGTCCTACACGCTGCAAAGCGCCGGCTATGACGTGCTGCTGGCCGACGATGGTGTCGAGGCGCTCAGGATCGCAACTGAAACCGAGGTCAACCTGGTGCTCACCGATGTGAACATGCCCAACATGGACGGAATCACCCTGGTCAGGGAGCTGCGCAAGCTGGGTACCTACCGTTACAAGCCTATCCTGATTCTTACCACCGAATCGGGCATCGACAAGAAGATGCAGGGCAAGGCGGCAGGGGCCACGGGCTGGATCGTCAAGCCCTTCGATCCGACCCAACTGCTGAATACCCTGCGCCGGGTGCTCGACTGATGGACTAGCGCTCCGCGTGCAGTAAAAACCGTTCATTTCCAGGGAGGGATAATGAGCATAGACCTGTCCGAAATTCATGGCGTGTTCTTCGAGGAATGCCTCGAGGGACTGAACGTCATGGAGTCCGGTCTGCTCAATCTGGACCAGGGTACGGATATCGAGGAAATCAATTCGATTTTCCGCGCCGCCCATTCCATCAAGGGCGGCAGCGCCACGTTCGGATTCATGGATATCTCCGCCTTTACCCATGTCATGGAAACCCTGCTCGACGAGATGCGGGACGGCCGCAGACCCGTGGTGCGGGCGGCGGTGGATCTGTTACTGGAGTCGGTGGATGTTTTGCGCGGCATGGTCGATGCCGTGCGCGATGGCACGGCATCCGATGCGGCGCGTGCTGGCGAGGTGCAGCGCAAACTCGAGGCCATGCTCGCCGACACCGGCACCGCAGCGGCCGACGCCGCGGCGGTGGCAGGCACGAGCCCGATGGTGCCGGGGTCGGCAGCGGGGGCTGTGGTGGTGCCGGCAACTGACAGTGCTGGTGCCGTTGCCACGCCTGCCGGAGCAGCCGTATGGCAGATCAGGTTCCGCCCCCATGTCGATGTTCTCAAGGGCGGCAATGAGCCGGCACGCATCTTCCGCGAATTGCAGGCGTTGGGCGAGCTCGACATCGAGGCGGACCTGGCCGCGCTGCCCGGGCTGGACGGGATCAAGCCGGAACAGTGCTACCTAGGCTGGAATCTCACGCTGTACGGTGCGGTGGAGCGCGCGGATATCGAGGAGCTGTTCAGCTGGATCGTCGACGAATGCGAGCTGGAGCTCGCGCCGCTGGAGCAGCCAGCCGCGTCGGCAGTGCCGCCACAGCCGGAGCCGGCAGTGGCGGAACCCGATCAGGCGGAGTCGCCGCAATCCGACGGGGTGCCGGATACCGCGCCTGCCGCGGCAGGCAAAACCGCGCAGAAGCCCGCAGCCGCCGGCAAGGACAACGGTTCTATTCGGGTCGCCATCGACAAGGTCGACGACCTCATCAATCTGGTCGGTGAGCTTGTCATTACCCAGTCCATGCTCAGCCAGATCGGCGGCAATATGCAATGCAAGGACAACGGCATGCTGGACAAGTTGCGGGACGGTCTCTCGCAGCTGGAACGCAATACCCGCGAACTGCAGCAGAACGTGCTGCAGATCCGCATGCTCCCGATCAGCTTCACCTTCAGCCGTTTCCCGCGTCTGGTGCGGGATCTCAGCGGCAAACTCGGCAAGCAGGTCGAGCTGGTGCTGGTCGGTGAAAAGACCGAGGTCGACAAGACGGTGCTGGAAAAGATCGGCGATCCGCTGGTGCACCTGGTGCGCAACGCGCTCGATCACGGACTGGAGACCCCGGCCGTGCGCCGGTCGGCCGGCAAGCCGGCGACCGGGCGGCTGGAACTGTGTGCGTATCATGAAAGCGGCGACATCATCATAAAGGTGATCGACGACGGCGCCGGCCTCGATCGCGACAGGATCCGTGCCAAGGCGCTCGAGCGCGGTCTGATATCCAGAGATGACGAATTGTCGGATGAGCGCATCTACAACCTGATATTCCAGCCTGGCTTCTCCACGGCCGAGCAGGTCAGCGATGTTTCCGGGCGCGGGGTCGGCATGGATGTCGTGCGCCGTAACATTCGGGATCTCGGTGGCAATGTCACCATCAATTCGGCATCCGGGTGCGGCAGCACCGTTACGATCCGGTTGCCACTCACGCTAGCGATCCTCGACGGCCAGCTCATGACCGTCGGGCACGAAACCTACATCCTGTCATTGATCAGTATCGTGGAGTCCATCCAGGTCCATCCGGAAAACCTCAACAGCATCACCGGGCAGGCGGAACTCTACAAATTGCGTGACGAATACATACCCATTGTCAGGCTCAACCGTCTGTTCGGTATGCGGTCCGGCACCGACGATCTGCAGCAGGGTCTGCTGGTCGTAGTCGAGGCCGATGGTCAGCGAGTCGGCCTGTTCGTGGATGATCTCATGGGACAGCAGCAGGTCGTCATCAAGAGCCTCGAGACCAATTTCCGGCAGATACAGGGCGTGGCGGGCGCCACCATTCTCGGTGACGGTACGGTTGCCCTGATCCTGGATGTGCCGGGGCTGATCCAGCGCTTTTACACAATGTGCAGGCAAACCAGCACTGCAATTGCAGACGTTGCCTAAGCGGGAGAACAGTAAATGAGTTCAGCTCATACACAGGCGGCAGATTCCACCATCCAGGTCGAGGATGACATGGACCAGTATCTCACCTTCATGCTCGACGGCGAGGAATACGGCGTGGATATCCTGCGGGTGCAAGAGATCAAGGGCTGGGATGGCGTGACGCCGCTGCCGAACATGCCGGAATTCATTCTCGGCGTGATCAACCTGCGCGGCACGGTCGTGCCGATCGTCGACCTGCGCAGGCACTTCGGGCTGGAGCCAGTGCCCTATGGCAAGACCACGGTCGTGATCGTGGTCAGGATCAGGGCTGCCGAGCAGGGCGAGCGCACCATGGGCATGGTGGTGGATGCCGTCTCCGAGGTCCACAACATCTCGGACTCCGAGCTCAAGCCGGCCCCGGATTTCGGCGGCAGTATCAGCACCGACTCGATCCGGGGGCTCGCGACCGTGAATGAGCGGATGATCATCCTGCTGGATATCGATCACCTCATGAACAACCATGTACTGAAAATCCTGAGCGAGGCGAGCGCCTGATGCGTGTGGTCGGAATCAAGCTGTCAGGCTGCGCAATGCATTGCTCGCTGCGGGCCGCCGCTGCGGCTGCGACATCGATGCGGGCGGGCGCCCCGTCTGGGCGCGAAATAGGGGTGCGGCACCATGATTAGTCCGCTACGCAAAATCATGTCGGCGCTGTGCGACCTGAAGCTGGGCGCGAAGATCTTCATAGGCATCGGGATCTGCGCGGTTGTCATCTGCATACAGGGCTATCAGTTTCAGCACAGGCTGGCCGGTGTCAACCGGCATTCGTCCGTGATAGTGACGGAGCTGCAGCCGGCGCTGCTCTATGCCAGCAGTCTCAGCGAGAAGCTCAATCAGGGCGCGATGGCGCTGGGCTACTACCTGATGAGCCGGGACGAGGGCTATCTAAAGACCTACCGGGATGACGTGCGCACGAGTCTATCCATACTCGAGAACCTGCGCGGTTCGCGGGCGCTGGTTGCCGACCCTGAGCGGCGCAGGCAGCTGGAAGATGTGGCCAGCAATCTGGCCCGTTTCGCAGCCTACGAATCCGAGGTGGCCGGTATGGCCAGGGATAGCGGCAAGACCTCGCAGCAGTACGCCACGGACAGCATGAATCCCCTGGTACGGGAAATATCGGAGCTCATGAGCCAGCTGGTGTTCGACGAGGCCGCGGAACAGTCCGCCGGTCCGGAGCGCAAGCAGTTGCTGGCCGATTTCGGCGGACTGCGCCATGCCTGGACGAGCCTTAATAACGAGCTGCGCCTGTTCCTGGCGTTCCAGGCGTCGGAGGCCAGGGAAAACATGGTGCTGTATCGGGAGGCGCTCGATGCCGCATTCGAGCGGGTCGCCGCGCAGCAGCGGTTGCTCACCTTCGAGGAGCAGCACACGCTGGAACAAATCCGGGAGAAGCTCCCGGTCTACAGGGATTACCTGGCGGAACTCGTAACCATTCACGCGGACGAGCGGTGGCGTGTCGGGGCGGTGATGATAAGGACCGAGCTGGCGCCGTTGCTGCAGTTGCTCACTCACGAGATCAGCGCGCTCGTGCAGGATTTGGAACACCTGATCGAGCATTCGGCTGCCAGCGTCAGTCAGGCTCACTTCACCGGGCAGCGGGCGATTCTGCACAGTACGCTGGTCACCCTGCTGGTCATGATCGCCGTGGGTTGGATTCTGGCGCGCAACCTGTCGGGCTCGCTCATGCGGGCGGTACGGGCAGCGGACGCGATCGCCGGCGGCAACCTGTCCGGCCGGATCGGGACCGGGCGGCGGGACGAGGCGGGCATGCTCCTGCAGTCGCTCGACACCATGCAGACGAGGCTGCGGGAGAGCCTCGAGAACGAACGTACAACCGCCGCTGCAAGCAACCGGATCAGGCAGGCGCTGGACAATGCCACCAACAACATCCTGCTGGTGGACGAGAACTACGACATCATATATGTGAACAACGCGATGCGCGAATTCGCGCGGACTGCAGAGCAGGACTTCCGTTCGAGTATCCGCGACTTCAGGGCGGACCGTCTGCTGGGCGCCAGCATCGACGCCTTCCACCGCAATCCGGCGCACGTACGCAAGCTGCTGTCGAGCGTGAACGACGCGGTCACCGCAGAGTTCAGGGTGGGAGGCCGCCATATCCGCGTGATTGCAACGCCGGTGTTCGATGACCAGGGCAGGCGTATCGGCGCCATGGCTGAATTGCTCGACCAGACGCAGGAGAATGCCATTCGCCAGGAAATCGGGGACATCGTTGCCTGTGCCATGTCCGGCGACCTGAGCCGGCGCATCAGGATGGAGGACAAGGAAGGCTTTTTCGCGACACTCAGCGACGGCATCAACAACCTCGTGCGGATCAGCGAGAATGTTATCAATGCAACCGTCGCGGTACTCGGCGCCATGGCGCGCGGCGACCTGACCCGCTCCATCCAGGGCGACTATCAAGGTACCTTCGGACAACTAAAGGACAATGCCAATGCAACCATCGTCAAGCTGACGGAGGTGCTCGGCAAGATCAGGATCAGTGCCGACACGGTCAAGAGCGGATCCCAGGAGATCGCGCGCGGTAACAACAACCTGCTGTCGCGCAGCCAGGAGCAGACCGCAAGCCTGCGCGAGACGGCAGCGAGCATGGAGACGATGACGACCACCGTGCGTCAGAACGCACACAACGCTCAGTGTGCGAACGAGCTCGCGGCCAGCGCGCGCGACCAGGCCGAGCAGGGCGGTGACGTGGTCGGCAATGCCGTCACGGCAATGGGCGAGATTACGACCGCCTCTCGCAAGATTGCGGACATCATCGGCGTGATCGACGAGATCGCCTTCCAGACCAACCTACTGGCGCTGAACGCGGCGGTGGAGGCGGCGCGGGCTGGCGACCAGGGGCGTGGTTTCGCCGTGGTGGCGAGCGAGGTGCGCAACCTGGCGGGCCGCAGCGCGACGGCGGCACAGGAGATCAAGGCGCTGATCGAGGACAGCGTGGCCAAGGTCGATGAAGGATCGCAACTGGTGAACGCGTCCGGGAAGACCCTGGGCGAGATCGTGGTGGCGGTAAAAAAGGTCAGCGACATTATCGCGGAAATCGCCGCAGCCAGCGCGGAACAGTCCATCGGCATAGAGCAGGTCAATCGGGCCGTGACCCAGATGGACCAGATGACCCAGCAGAGCGCAGCACTGGTCGAGGAGGCCGCGAACGCGAGCGGTGTGATGGGTGAAGAAGCCGAAGGATTGCACCAGCTGGTCAGCTTCTTCGTCACGGATGATTCGGCCGGTGGCAAGGACGTTGCTGAACGGCGTTCGGGCACGCGCCCCTGGGCCCAGTCAGGCAACAGGCTGTCCGCGCTCGATGAAAAGATGGATTTTTCAGCGGCCAGGCTCAAGCACCTGAACTGGAAATCCCAGCTCAGATCCTTCCTCGACGGCAAGAAATCCATGACCGTGGCTGAGGCGGTGTCCGAGCGTGACTGTGACCTGGGCAAATGGCTGTACTCGTCCGGGCTGGGTCACTACGGCCATTTGCCGGAGATGAGTGCGCTGGAGGCGGAACACTGCGCCCTGCATGCCACGGTCAAGAACGCGATCAGGCTGAAACAGGCCGGCAAGCTCGCTGCGGCAGAGCAAGAGTACACCCGCCTGGAACAGCTCTCGGGGCGGATCGTCGACCTGTTGCACCGGGTCGAGGACCATGTGGAAGGCGAATCGAACCAGCCAAAGTCCACAGGTGCGCACACGGATTCCGGCGGTAACGGCGAGATGTGGGCGGAATTCTAGCTGCGAGTGAAACGCGGGCCCGGACGGCGCGTACAGACAGGGAAGTGCAGTACTGTTCAGGAGGAACAGCGATGAAGAGAAATCTACCGGTTACGGACAATGAAGTTCACATGAAGGACGGCGAGTTCATTGTCTCGACGACGGATCTCAAAGGCATCATAACCAGCGTCAATCGAACCTTCGTCGAGATCAGCGGATTCACCGAGGCTGAGCTGCTGGGCAGGAACCACAACATCGTCAGGCATCCGGATATGCCGGCGGCGGCGTTCCAGAACCTGTGGGATACGGTCAAGGCGGACAAGCCCTGGTCGGGATACGTTAAGAATCGCTGTAAGAACGGTGATTTCTACTGGGTCAACGCCAATGTGACGCCGATCCGCGAGGGTGGGCGGACGACCGGCTACATGTCGGTGCGAACCCGGCCCGCGCGCGAGGAGATCGAGGCCGCCGCGGCGCTCTACCGGCAGATCAATACCGGGAAGGCAAAGCTGGCGCCATCTCCGGCTGCCAGGGTCGTCGGTTTCCTGAACAACTTCGGCATCATGAACTGGATGTACGGCTTTGCCGGCCTGGCGCTGGCGATGATGGGCTCCGGCCTGTACCTGGCCTGGGCGCAGACCCGCTTCGAGCTGATGGCCATGGCCTTTGCCGCAGCGGCATGCTCGGTGGTCGTCGGTGCCCACCTGCTGGGGCGACACCTGGTGCGACCGATCCGGACAGCCAGCCGCGCACTCGGCCAGATGGCGGAAAGTCACTTTTCCGACTGGGTGGCGACCGGGCGGGATGATGAGGCAGGTCTCATGCTGCAGAACCTCAAGTCCGCACAGATACGGCTGGGCTGCAACGTGAACGAGACGCATATCGTGGCCACCGAGGTCGGCCGCATCAAGCGGGCGCTCGATACCGCGGGCGCGAACGTGATGATAGCGGACCAGGATTACAACATCATCTACATCAACGATTCGCTCACCAAACTGTTGCGTCACTATGAAGCAGATATCCGCACGGTGCTGCCGGAGTTCAGCGTCGATTCGATCCAGGGCAGCAGCATGGATATTTTCCACAAGGATCCGGCGCACCAGCGTGCGCTGCTCGACGGCATGACGGCTACCGTCGAGGCGGAGGTCGAGATTGGTGATTGTCACATGCAAATATCCGCCAACCCGATCGTCGACGGCAGCGGCAGGCGCGTCGGCACCGTGGCCGAATGGCGTGACCGTTACCAGGAGGTGGTCGTCGGTAACGAGATGCAGGGTATCGTGCAGGCCGCGCAGCGCGGCGACCTCAGTCAGCGTATCGACGTCGCCGGCAAGGACGGCTTCATCCTGGGGCTGAGTGAAGGCATCAATAACCTGCTGCAGGTCAGCGAGCAGGTCATCAACGACACTGTCGGTGTGCTCGGCGCAATGTCGCGCGGCGATCTGACGCACACCATTACCACGGGATACCAGGGTACGTTCGGCCAGTTGAAGGACGATGCGAACGCGACGATCTCCAAGCTGACCGAGGTGCTCGGCGAGATCCGTGCAAGCGCGGACACGGTGCTGCATGTGTCACACGAGATTGCGCAGGGCAACAGCAATCTGAGTCAGCGCACCGAGGCGCAGGCCTCGAGCCTCGAGCAGACCGCATCGAGCATGGAAGAGATGACCTCCACGGTGCGGCAGAACGCGGAAAACGCGCGGCGGGCCAGCCAATTGGCAAGTGGCGCCCGCGATCAGGCCGAGCAGGGTGGCGGCGTGGTCGGCAATGCCGTCACGGCAATGGGTGAAATCACCGGCGCGTCGCGCAAGATCGCGGACATCATCGGCGTGATCGACGAGATCGCCTTCCAGACCAACCTGCTGGCACTGAACGCGGCGGTGGAGGCGGCGCGTGCGGGCGACCAGGGCCGCGGTTTCGCCGTGGTGGCGAGCGAGGTGCGTAACCTGGCGGGCCGCAGTGCGACGGCAGCGAAGGAGATCAAGGAGCTGATCGAGGACAGCGTGGTCAAGGTCGACGAGGGTTCGCAGCTCGTGAACGCCTCGGGCGAGATGCTGGGCGAGATCGTGCGCTCGGTGAAGGAAGTGAGTGACATCATCGCCGAAATAGCGGCGGCAAGCGAGGAGCAGTCGGATGGCATCGAGCAGGTGAACAAGGCGATCGCGCAAATGGACGAGATGACGCAGCAGAATGCGGCACTGGTCGAGGAGGCGGCGGCCGCCAGCGAGGCGATGGGTGAACAGGCGGAGAGCCTGAACAAGCTGGTGGGTTTCTTCCAGACCGGCGCTGCAGGCGCCGTGGCGAGTGAGCGTCGTGCTGCGGACCGGCCGTGGAGCCGGCCGCAGGCAGCGCCGGCAGTGCGGCGGCCGCTGCCGCGTCAGGCGACCGGGACCCATGGGGCAGTCGGTGCGGAGGGTGACGAATGGCAGGAATTCTAAGGCAGGATCCACCCGTGGACAACGCGGCTAGGGATCCGGTCGCGGCGCACAGCGGTGCGGACGACGCTGCGGTGCTGACGCGTCTTGATGAAGCACAGACCGTACCGGCAGTCGCAGCGACACTGGTTGAACTGCTGGCCGGAATGGCGGGGAGCCTGTGACATGAGCAGTGCCGGGCATGCCACGGCTTGGTGCGTGAACCGGTGTCGCGGTGCATGCGGCTGCGGGAGTGTATGGAGTGGGGGACGGTGATGCGGAGGCCGGGCAATCTGCTTGCGGGTATGTCCCTGCGCAGCAAGCTGCTGGGCAGCTTTGCCTTTGTCGTGCTGCTGATGGTCGCGCAGGGCATCAATTCGCTGGGCAAGCTCGCCGTGATCAACGGCAAGATCGAGAGTGTCGTGGGTGAGTTGCAACCCGCGCTGCTGACCGCGCGCAAGCTGTCGGAGGAGCTGAAGCAGGCTTCGGCAGCGCTCGGTTTCTATCTGTTGAGCAAGGAGGACATGCACAAAGATGCCTACCAGGCCGGGTTGCAGAAAATCGCGGGTACGGTTGCGAGTCTCGAACGGCTGCCGGTCATGCGCGCCCGGCAAGACAGTATGCAGCTGTTGCACGAAATCGGCGCCGAGCTGGAACGCTTCGCCAGTTACCGTGAGCGGCTGGTGGAACTGGTCGAGGTGGAAGGCAGGAATATACCGGCCATGGAATACGCCAGTCGCAACGTCAATCCGCTGGCCAGGGAGATTTCGCAGCTGTTGACCCAGATGATCCTCGATGAAGAGGATCAGGCGGCCACCGTCGAGCGCAAGCGGATCCTGGCGGATCTCAACAATCTGCGCTATGCATGGTCGAATCTCATGAACGAGATGCGGTTGTTCCTGGCATTCCGTGCGCCTGCGGCGCGGGAGAACATGGCGTTGTACCAGGGCAGCGTGCAGGGTCAGCTGATCAAGGTGCAGGCATGGGGGGAGGCGCTGTCATTCGAGCAGGCAGATGCGCTCGCGCAGGTCGAGGCAAGATTCGCCGACTTCGACAAACATCTGGATGCGCTCATCGGACTGCATGAGAGCGACAAATGGCGCATGGATGCATGGATGATCCGCAACCAGATCAACCCGATCCTGGATGCGATCAGCGGCCGGGTCGATGCACTGGTGGAGCAGCTGGAAGCGGCCGGACGGCAGTCCAACCGGGAAGTGCAGGCCATCTATCACAGCGAGCGCAACGTTGTCTTGCTCAGCAGCTTCGCCGCCCTTGGAGTCTCTTGCCTGCTGGGCTGGGCACTGATCAGGAATGTACTGCGGCAGCTGGGAGCGGATCCCAGTCGGCTTGAAGCCATTGCCGAGGGTATCGCGAGCGGCAATCTGGACAATGACAGGGAGCATGCCGGCAAAACAGTAACGGGGGTCTATTCCAGTATCCGGCTCATGCAGGACAACCTGCGCGGGATGCTCGCATCGGAGCGCGAAGCGGCGGCAGTCAATGCCCGCATCCGTGCGGCGCTCGACAACGTCAGCGGCAATGTGATCATCGTGAATCCCGAGCATCGGGTGATCTATATGAATGCAGCTGCCGCGGCGCTGCTGCGGGGTGCCGAGGCCGCCATCCGCCGCGAATTCCCGGAATTCCGCGCCGCCAACCTGGTCGGTAACCGCAGCGATCTGCTGAATGCTGACGGTGCCTCCTATCGCCGCCTGATCGATGGACTGACCACCAGCCATACGGAGGATATCGCCGTTGGCGGAATGTCGTTACGCCTTACCTACAATCCGGTGCGCGACGAACACGGTGGGCGCATGGGTACCGCGATAGAAATCGTGGATCGTACCCAGTCGGTCGCCACGGAGGAGGAGGTGCAGGCCGTGGTCGCCGCGGCGATGGCGGGTGATCTCGGCCGTCGCATATCGCTTGCAGGCAAGGACGGTTTCTTCGCGAGTCTGAGCGCCACGGTCAACAGTCTGGTCACGGTCAGCGAATGCGTCATTCAGGATACCGTCCGTGCGATCGGCGCCATGTCGCGCGGGGACCTGTCTGTCCGGATCGAGTCCGATTGCCGGGGTACCTTCGGCGAGCTGCGGGACAATACCAATACAAGTATCGACAGGATTACCGATATATTAGGCAGGATTAAGGACAGTGCGCAGCTGGTATCACGGGCTTCCAGGGAAATTGCGCATGGTAACAACAACCTGTCGCACCGTACCGAGGAGCAGGCCGCCACCCTGCAGCAGACGACGGCAAGCATGGATGTCATCACCCGGACGGTGAACCGGAATACGGCCAGCGCCCAGCAGGCCAGCCTGGTATCCAGCGAGGTCCGTACCCAGGCCGAAGCCAGCGGTGCCGTCTCGGCGCGGGCAATCGGCGCCATGTCCGACATCAGCGCTTCGAGCCAGGAAATGGCCGCCATCGTCGGTGTCATCGACGATATCGCTTTCCAGACGAACCTGTTGGCCCTCAATGCGGCGGTGGAGGCGGCGCGTGCCGGTGACCAGGGCCGCGGCTTTGCCGTGGTCGCCAGCGAGGTACGCAACCTGGCGGGCCGCAGTGCGAGCGCGGCACGTGAAATAAAGGAACTAATCGAGGACAGCGTGCGCCGGGTAGACGAGGGCGCCAGGCTGGTGGGCGAGGCCGGCGCCGCGCTCGACAGGATCATCGGCGCGGTGAAGCAGGTCGGTGACATCATCGACGATATCGCCGCAGGCAGCGGCGAGCAGGCCGAAAGCATCGCCAGTATCGGCCGGATGGTCGTCCAGATGGGCGAGATGACGCAGCAGAATGCCGCGTTGGTGGAACAGGCGGCCGCGGCCAGCGAGGTCATGGACGAGCAGGCGCAGAATCTGAATCTGCTGGTCGATTACTTCACGACCGCAGGGCAGGCCGCGCCGTCGTCACGGGAAGGATCCGGGTCGCAGACGCCGGAAGATCACGGGGTGGCCGGTGCCGCCGCTGCGAGCGGCTGGCGGCAGGCCGCCGGATAGGACATTCAAGGACGAACTGGAGACAGCCATGCAACATGAACCGGATACAGGCAGCGGTACTATCGTGCTGGACGAGAGTCTGTGCGTTGACGAGGCGGGCAAGTTCCATGCGCGGCTGCGTGCGATCAGTAGCGGACGGGACGTCACCCTGGACGGGTCCAGGGTGACGCTGATCGATACCTCCGGCCTGCAACTGTTGGCGGCATTGTCGCGGCAGGTGCGTGAGCAGGGTCACAGGCTGGTATGGGTTTCGCCCTCCAGCGTTCTCGTCAACACGGCGCGCTTGACCGGACTGTCGGCGTTGCTCGGGCTTGAGGTCGCCGGCTGAGTGCCACTGGCGCAGGTAACGATACGGGGCAGATGATGACCGAGAGCGGCAGACCGGCAGCATCCGGCACCACGATGCCAGCCGATGACACGCGTGAGACGGCACGGGTGCTGGAGATCGCGGCAGTCCAGATAGAAACGACGTTGCGAGAATCCGATATGGCGATCGAGGAGATGATCGGCGCGATCACGGCGATGGTTGCCGGCATCAAGGGTATGACGCAGCAGCTGGACCAGGACGAACACCGGGGCGTGACATGCCCCGCCGGGCCGTATCTCAGGGAAGCCTGCCAGCAGGCGGAGCAGAACATGCAAAAAGCGGTGGTGGCCTTCCAGTTCTATGACCGCCTGACGCAGCGTATCTCGCACGTGCGCGAGAACCTCGAATCGCTGGTCAAGGTGATCCGGTCGCCGTCACCGGAACACCCGAAGCTGTGGGAGCAGCTGCAGCAGCGCGCCCGTTCCGTCTATAGCCTGGAGCAGGAAAGGCAGATGTACAACGCACTAATCAGCGGGCTCTCGGCTGCCGATGTCATCGAGACCGATACTGGCGGCGGCCAGGACATCAAGTCCGATATCGAACTGTTCTGAAAACGATGCATAGGCAGTGGAAGAAACCAATGACGACCAGAATGACCGACAGATCGCGGGGTGATGCAGGCCGCTGTCACGATGGCGCGGCTGTCCGCGGGGAGCGCGCATAATGCGGGGATCCGGATCCATACGGCCGGGTGCCGGTCAGCGTATGCCAGCCACGCTGCCCGGCTTCGGGCATATCAAGCGCTACTGGGACAAGGCTACCAACCAACTGACGGCCCGCGTCCTGCCCGGTGAGTATTACGTTAGCACCCACGACGAGATGATCAGTACTGTCCTTGGCTCGTGCGTGTCCGCCTGCATTCGTGACCCGGTCGCCGCCGTCGGCGGCATGAATCATTTCATGTTGCCCAGCGGAACCGGTGTCGGCGCGACCGAGGGTAACAATGCGGCGACCCGCTATGGGGTCTTCGCCATGGAGCATCTCATCAACGATATCCTCAAGCACGGCGGCCGCCGTGGGCGGTTGGAAATCAAGCTGTTCGGCGGGGGCAAGGTGCTGGCGGCGATGACCGATGTCGGGAGCAGGAATATCGCTTTCGTGAAGGAGTTCCTGCATACAGAAATGCTGCGGGTGGTTGCCGAGGACCTGGGCGGGCCCTGGCCCCGGAAGGTGAATTACTTCCCGCTCAGTGGTCGTGTACTGATGAAACGCATGCAGAACAACCACACCACCGAACTGGCCAGGCAGGAGTACGAATACATGCATTCGCTCGAGGAACGGCCGGTCGTCGGCGATATCGACCTCTTCTAAGGCGCCCAACCGATGCGTGGTTGCCCGTCACTGCAGTATCCCGCGCAGCGGCCGATATGCTCCGGGCGGACGGATCACCAGCGCAGTGCCTCCGGGCACCGGCACGGCTTGTGCGCTGACCTGCAGGCCCGCTGAATGCCGCCGAACCAATGGATCTGGAGCTGACGCAAGGAGAGCGGAATGAACATCATGGTCGTTGACGACAGTCTGGCGATGCGGCTGATCGTAATGAAGACACTGCGCGAGGCCGGCTTCAACGGTCACGACTTCACTCAGGCGGAGGACGGCGCGAAGGCGCTGGCGGCGATCAAGTCGAGCGAGCCTGACCTGGTGCTGTGCGACTGGAACATGCCGAACATGACCGGTCCGGAACTGCTGCAGGCACTGAACGACGAAGGTATCAAGGTCAAGTTCGGCTTCGTCACCACCGAGGCAACGCCCGAGATGAAGAACAGGGCAACCGAGATGGGCGCCCGGTTTCTCATCGCCAAGCCCTTTACGCCGGATTCGTTCAAGGAAACGCTTACACCCTTCATCAAGTAGTTGCCGCAACACGGCGATTGCGTAACGCGGGGCGGTGAGCGCGCATAAGGATTATCAGCTTACAGGAGCCAGGCATGACAACCATTCATCACATACCCACCAAGGGCGAGCTGCGGCAGATGCTGACCATGCTGTACGGTGATCAGCTGGAGCTGGATGCCGGCAAGCCGGTGGCCGCCGACAACGGCAGCAAGAGCGTGGTTGCCGTCTACGTCAACGACGAAGACGCCCCGGTGACGGCCTGCGTCTGCGATCACAGCTTCGCGGCATTCGCCGGTTCCGCCCTGACCAAGATTCCGCGGGGCGGGGCGGAGGACGCCGCCAAGACAGGTGATTTCTCGGACATGATGCTGGGCAACCTGCGCGAGGTCATGAACATCTGCTCGCGACTGTTCATGTACAACACCAGTCCGCATCTCCGGCTCGATCAGGTCTACGCCAGCCCGGATACCGTACCCGAGGCGGTCCGTACCATGCTCGGTGCCAGCAAGGGCCGCGGTGATTTCAGCGTGTCCATTCCCGGCTACGGGGCGGGAGCGGTATCGTTCCTCTCCACCTGAGCCTACACTGTCCGCACGGCGGCGATTATCTCGAGCAATTCCAATGACCTGTCATGGGTCATGGTTCCCGCAGGCGGCGCGCGCAGTCGACCCAAGGGCGGAGCCAGGCATGCCGCGCCACCGCTTGCGCTGGGCATCGCCACCTTGCTGGACCGGCGCTGCAGGGTCTATGCTGACAGAAGAATGCGTACACGACTGGAACGATATCTGCTGATCCTGGTCTGCTGCGCGCTCGCAGTGGCGCCGCTGCAGCCCACATTCGCCCGCTTGCAGCCTGCCGCCGCGTCAGCGCTGCAGCATTGTCCGCACATGCAAGTCAACCTGCCGCGTGCTGACGAACAGCAGGCCGCGCTGGACAGCGACGGCGGCGTGCCGGCACGTGGCTGCAAAGGCGGCTGTGGGGGTGGCTGCTGCCACGGTGCCTGCCCGGCCTGCGCGCATGTCGTGCTCGCCTTGCCCGCGGCCGCTACGATTGCCACGATCCCCGCCGTGATGCCGCCGCCGCCTCAGCCGACGTTGGTCTGTAGCGGGCGTACGGTCAATCCGCCGTTCCGACCTCCCATCAATCTCTCCTGAGTCGAGCGACCACCCGGCACGCTGCTGCTCTGTCAGTTATGCGTGCCGTGTCTGTACGTCAGTCTCATCGGGAGATACCTCATGCCATGCATGCGCATACCTGCACTGCCGCCGGGCAGCCGGCACGTTGCTGGGAACAGCGGGTGCCGTAAGCGGCATATCTGCTGTACTACGGTCATCGCCGGCCTGTTGCTGATCGCCACGCCACTACCGGCGCCGGCGGCCGACGCGGCGGTGCCGGAATTGACGCTGGAAGCCGCAATCGCGCAGGCGGTCGCCGGCAACCCCGGTCTCGCCGCCATGCAGGCGCGTGCAGCGGCGATGGCCGCCATTCCCGCGCAAGCCGGGTCGCTGCCCGATCCCATGCTCAACCTGAATGCCATGAACCTGCCCACGGATACCTTTGCGCGTGACCAGGAACCGATGACCCAGCTGCAGGTCGGGATCGAGCAGGCACTGCCGTATCCCGGCAAACGCGAGCTGCGCCAGCGTGCCGCGACATTCGCTGCCGATGCGGCTGCCAGCAGCGCCGAGGAGGCAAGCCTGAATCTGGACCGCAAGGTGCGCGAGATCTGGTGGGAACTGTTCTACCAGGACCGGGCGCTGGAGATCGTGGCGCGCAACCGCGAACTCCTGCGCCAGTTCGTGGAGATCGCGCAGACCAAGTACAGCGTGGGCGAGGGTCTGCAGCAGGAGGTGCTGCTGGCACAGGTGGAACTGTCCAGGCTGCTGGATCGTCGCATCGCGCTGGCAGGGGAGCGGGCGCGGCAGGCCGCTCGCCTCAACGCCCTGCTGGATCGCGACATGGACGCCCCGGTGCTGCTGCCGGCGGCGGTGGAGGAGAGCCTGCCCGCGGTCCTGCCGGAGCAGGAACTCTACACCCGCATGGAGTCCGCCCGGCCACTGCTGGCGCAGCGGCGCGAGGAGGTCGAGGAGGCGCGCACGCGCCAGGATCTGGCCCGGCGCGACCGCTATCCCGATTTCAAGCTGGGTGCGGCCTACGGATTCAGGAACGGCACCAATCCCGATGGCAGCGCGCGCCCCGATTTCGCCTCAATCATGCTGGGCATGAGCCTGCCGCTCTATGCCGGCAGCAAACAGGACCGGGCGGTCGAGCAGCGTGCCAGCGAGTTCCTGCAGCAGCAGTATGCGTTGCAGGATGAACGGCTCAAGGTGCGGGCGGATATCGCCGCCGCCCTGGCCGATTACCGGCGCGCCAGCGAGCAGGTGCAGCTGTTTCGCACCGGCATCATTCCCCAGGCCCGCCAGTCGGTGGCATCGATGCTCGCCGGCTATCAGGTGAACAAGGTCGACTTCCTTAATCTCGTGCGTGCCCAGATCACGCTGTACGACTACGAGATCCAGTACTGGAAGTCGTTCATGGAAGCCAGGCAGGCGCTGGTGCGCCTGGCTGCCGCCGTCGGCGGGGAGGTGACCCTATGAACACGCAGGGGGTGGCAGGGGTACTGCTCGCGCTGGTCCTGGGCGCTGCCGGCGGTTATTGGTTCGCATTGCATTCCGGTGACCGGGACAGCGGCACCGCGGACGGGGCCAAACAGCCGCGCGCGGTGCTGTTCTACCGCAATCCGATGAACCCGGCAATCACCTCGCCAGTGCCGGCGCAGGACGAGATGGGCATGGACTACATTCCGGTCTACGCGGACAGTGCTGGCGCCGGTGCGGAACCGGCTGGCACGGTCACGATCGACCCGGTCGTCGAGCAGAACATCGGGGTGCGCACGGCAACGGTCGAGCGGCAGTCGCTCAGCCGGCGCATCCGCAGTGTGGGTCGCGTCGACTTCGACGAGGAGCGCCTCTCCAGCCTGCATCCCAAGACCGAAGGCTGGATCGAGGAACTCTACATCGACAAGACCGGCGAACAGATCGGCAGGGATGCCATCCTGCTCAGCATCTATTCGCCGCAGCTCGTCACCAGCCAGCAGGAATACCTGCTGGCACTGGACAGTCTCCATGCGCTGGGCGAGAGCCCCTACGACGAGATCCGCCATGGCGCGGAACAGCTGGTTGCCAGTGCACGCGAGCGGCTCGAGTTGCTCGACGTGCCGGAACATCAGATCCGCGAGCTGGAGCAGACGCGCGCGGCGAAGAAGAGTCTGCACATCCACTCGCCCTTCGACGGGGTGATCATGAACATCGGTGCACGCGAAGGTCAGTACGTGACCCCGTCGACCGAGCTCTACAAGATCGCCGACCTGTCCCGGATCTGGGTCATCGCGGACGTCTACGAAAACGAGGTGCCGTGGATCCGGGTCGGGGATCCGGCCGACATGAAGCTCGCCGCCATACCCGGCAAGGTCTTCAGCGGACGCGTGGGCTACATCTACCCCTATGCCGAGGTGAAGACGCGCACCATCAAGGTCCGCGTGGAATTCGACAACCCGGACCTGTTGCTCAAGCCCGACATGTTCGCCGACGTCACCATCCACGCGCAGCGCACGGTCGACGCCCTGGTTATACCGGTGGAGGCCGTGGTGCGTTCCGGTGAGCGCGAACAGGTCTTCGTGGTGCGGGCGCCCGGCAAGTTCGAGCCGCGCGCCGTGCACACGGGCGTGAGCTCGCGGGGGCTGGTGCAGGTGCTGGAGGGGCTGGAGGATGGCGAACAGGTGGTGACTTCCAGCCAGTTCCTGATCGATTCCGAATCCTCGCTGCGCGAGGCGGCGGCGAAAATGCTGGAACCGGCAGGTGTGCAGAAAGGCGGCGAGCATGATCACGCGCATCATTGACGCGTCGCTGCGTGACCGCTTCCAGGTCATCCTCGCCACGCTGATCATCGTGGGGGCAGGGGTCTGGGCGCTCCGGCACATTCCGCTCGATGCCATCCCGGACCTGTCGGACGTGCAGGTGATCGTCTTTACCGAGTATGCCGGTCAGGCGCCGCAGGTGGTAGAGGACCAGGTGACCTATCCGCTGACCACCGCCATGCTGGCGGTGCCGGGCGCCAAGGTCGTGCGCGGCTATTCCTTCTTCGGCTTCTCCTTCGTCTACATCATTTTCGAGGATGGCACCGATATGTACTGGGCGCGTTCACGCGTGCTCGAATATCTCAACTACGTACGCAGTCGCCTGCCGGCGGGCGTGATGCCGACGCTCGGACCGGATGCCACCGGCGTGGGCTGGATCTACGAATATGCCCTGGTCGACCGTTCCGGCCGGCATGACCTGGCCGAGCTGCGTTCACTCCAGGACTGGTACCTGCGCTATCCGCTGCAGACCGTGCCGGGCGTGGCCGAGGTCGCCTCCGTGGGCGGGTTCGTCAAGCAGTACCAGGTCGAGGTGGATCCGAACGTGCTGCTGGCCTACGACATTCCGCTCGCGAAGGTGAAGCAGGCCATCCAGCGCTCCAACCAGGACGTCGGCGGCCGCCTGGTGGAAATGGCCGAGACCGAGTACATGGTGCGCGGCCTGGGCTATATCCAGGGCATCGAGGATCTCAAGCAGGTGCCGGTCGGCGTGGATGCCAGGGGCACGCCGGTCCGGCTGGTGGACGTCGCCAACGTTCACCTCGGGCCGGAGCTGCGGCGCGGTGTGGTGGAACTCGACGGTGAGGGCGAGGTGGCCGGCGGCGTGGTGGTCATGCGCTACGGTGAAAACGCGCTCGCGACCATCGCGGGCGTGCGTGCGAAACTCGCGCAACTGGCGCAGGGCCTGCCGGCGGGCGTGGAGATCGTCACGGTCTATGACCGCGGCCATCTCATCGAGCGCGCAGTGCACAACCTCAGGCACAAGCTGATCGAGGAATCCGTCGTGGTGAGTCTGATCACCATGCTGTTTCTGCTACACGTGCGTTCCGCGCTGGTGGCGATCGTGTCACTGCCGGTCGGCATCCTCGTCGCGTTCGTCATCATGTACTGGCAGGGCATCAACGCCAACATCATGTCCCTGGGCGGGATCGCCATCGCCATCGGTGCCATGGTCGACGGCGCGATCGTCATGATCGAGAATGCCCACAAGCAGCTCGAGCGGTATGCACAGTCCGCGGGCGGCATGCTCGCACCGGGCGAGCGCTGGGCGGCGGTCGGTGCGGCCGCGCGGGAGGTCGGGCCGGCCCTGTTCTTCTCGCTGCTGATCATCACCGTGTCCTTCCTGCCCGTGTTCACCCTGCAGGCGCAGGAAGGGCGCCTGTTCACCCCGCTGGCCTTCACCAAGACCTGGGCGATGGCCGGCGCCGCGCTGCTGGCGATCACGCTGGTGCCGGTGCTGATGGGATATTTCATCCGCGGTAGGATCCGGCCCGAGGCCAGCAACCCCGTGAACCGCCTGCTGCACTGCCTGCATGCACCGCTGCTGGATCTCGCCCTGCGCCGGCGCGGGTTCATGCTGTCGTTTGCGCTGCTGCTGCTGGCGGCGAGCGTTTACCCCGTGCTGCGGCTGGGCAGCGAATTCATGCCCCCGCTGGACGAGGGCGACATCCTGTACATGCCTACCACCTATCCGGGGCTGTCGATTACCAAGGCGCGCGAGCTGTTGCAGCAGACCGACCGGATCCTGCGGACCTTTCCCGAGGTCAGCTCCGTGTTCGGCAAGGTCGGCCGTGCCGAGACGGCCACCGATCCGGCGCCGCTGTCCATGCTGGAGACCACGATCCGGCTGAAACCGAAACCGGAGTGGCCCGATCCGGGCAAGACCACGCGCGAACTCATGTCCGAGATGGATCGGGCAATCCGGTTCCCGGGGTTGGCCAATGCCTGGACCATGCCGATCAAGACCCGCATCGACATGCTGTCGACGGGGATCAAGACCCCGGTGGGCATCAAGGTGAGCGGGCCTGATCTCAAGGAGCTGGAACGCATTGCCGGTGACATCGAGCGCACCTTGCAGCAGCTGCCCGATACGCTCTCGGCCTTCGGCGACAAGGCTGCCGGCGGGTATTACCTCGATTTCGACATCCGGCGCGAGGACGCGGCGCGCTACGGCCTGACGATCGGCGACGTCCAGGATGTCATCCAGACCGCGATCGGCGGCATGAACATCACCTGGACGGTGGAAGGACTGGAACGTTATCCGGTGAATCTGCGCTACCCGCGCGACCTGCGCGACAGTCTCGACGAGCTCAGGCGCGCGCTGATCAGCACGCCGACCGGCACCCAGATCCCGCTGTCACTGGTGGCCGATCTGCACCTGCGCCGCGGGCCGCCCGCCATCAAGACCGAGAATGCCAGGCCCAATGCCTGGGTCTACGTCGATATCACCGGCGGGGACATCGGGGGTTACGTGGCGCGTGCCCGGCAGGCGGTCGCCGCCCATGTGGCGTTGCCGCCAGGCTACACCCTGGCCTGGTCCGGCCAGTACGAGTACATGGCGCGGGCCATGCAGCGCCTGCAGCTCGTCGTGCCGGTGACGCTGCTGATCATCTTCCTGCTGCTGTATTTCAACTTCCGCAACGTGACTGCGCCGCTGGTGGTGATGCTGTCGATCCCGCTCGGCCTGATCGGCGGCTTCTGGTTGGTCTACTGGCTCGGCTACAACCTTTCGGTGGCGGTGGCGGTGGGTTTCATCGCGTTGGCCGGCGTCGCCGCCGAGATCGGCGTGCTCGTGCTGACCTTCATCGATCACGAGGTCGCGCGGCTGCGCGCGGCACGCGACGGTGCGGCACTTGTGCCGGCCGACATCATGGAGGCCGTGCACCGCGGCACCGCGGAGCGGGTGCGCCCCATCGCCATGACCGCGACGGCGATCATCGGTGGCCTGCTCCCGATCATGTGGGGCAGCGGTACCGGTTCTGAGGTGATGCGGCGCATTGCCGCGCCCATGGTGGGCGGCATGGTGACGGTGACCATCCTTAGCCTGCTGGTGCTGCCGGTGGTGTATGCCCTGGTGCTGCAGTGGCGGGAACGCGCCTGATCCGCCACCGGATACGATGTCCGCCTGAGCGACTATAGTTGTAGGAGCAGGCCGTGTCCGCGATCGATCGTACAGCCTGTAAGGATTCGCGGACACGGTCCGCTCCTGCAGGCGCGTCGTAGATGCGGGGGATGCCAGTGACGACAGCAATCGATCCCGTCTGCGGTATGCGGGTCGGTACGGACAGTCCGCACCGGCACAGGCATGACGGCACGGAGTATCTGTTCTGCAGCGCCGGCTGCCGCGAGCAATTCAGCGCAGACCCTGCGCGGTATCTGCAGGCGAGCCCGGGTGTCGTTGCGACCGACCCCGTCTGCGGCATGACGGTTGCTGCGGACAGCCCGCACCGGCACACGCATGACGGCAGGGAATATCTATTTTGCAGCGCGGGTTGCCGGGACCGCTTCCGGGCCGATCCCGACCGTTACCTCCAGCCGCCCACGGCGGCGCCAGTCGCCGCCGGTACCTGCGCCGATGACAGTTGCCGCCTCGATATCCTGACCTATACCTGCCCCATGCACCCGGAGGTGCGGCAGGCCGGTCCCGGCGACTGCCCGAAATGCGGCATGGCGCTCGAACCCTTGGTTGCGGCAGGCACGGGCCAGCGCACCGAGTACACCTGTCCGATGCACCCGGAGATCGTCCGCGACCGCCCCGGGTCGTGCCCGAAGTGTGGTATGGCGCTGGAGCCGCGCACCGTTACGACGCCGGAGGATACCAGCGAGCGGGATGACATGACGCGGCGCTTCGGTGTCAGCGTGGTGCTGGCCCTGCCGGTCCTCCTGCTGGCCATGACGGCCGACCTTGTCCCCGGCCGGCTGCCGCAGCTGCTGACCTTGCCCCGGCTCCAATGGATCGAGTTCCTGCTCGCGACCCCGGTGGTGTGGTGGTGCGGCTGGCCGCTCCTGCTGCGCGGCTGGCGCTCGCTGACGACCCTGAACCTCAACATGTTTACCCTGATCGGCCTCGGCGTGGCGGTGGCCTGGGGTTACAGCACGGTGGCGCTGCTGTTCCCCGGTCTCTTCCCTCCCGCCATGCAGACGGCCGCGGGCCGGGTGCCTGTCTATTTCGAGGCGGCTGCCGTCATCACCGCTTTGGTGCTGCTCGGCCAGGTGCTTGAGCTGCGCGCCCGCAGCCGCACCGGCGCGGCCATCAGGCAGCTGCTGGGGCTGGCGCCGAACACCGCCCGCCGCGTGCACGCCGACGGCAGCGAGCAGGATGTCCCGCTCGCAGCGCTAACGCCCGGTGACGTGCTGCGTGTGCGTCCGGGCGAGAAGGTGCCCGTCGATGGCGTGGTAATCGAGGGCAGCAGCGCGGTCGACGAATCCATGGTGAGCGGCGAGCCGGTGCCGGTCGAGAAGCGCACCGGCGCGCATCTGATCGGCGCGACCGTGAACGGCACCGGGAGCCTGCTCATGCGCGCGGAACGGGTGGGCCAGGACACGCTGCTCGCGCAGATCGTGCGGATGGTGGGTGTGGCGCAGCGTTCGCGCGCCCCGATCCAGCGGCTGGCGGACGTCGTCGCGGGCTGGTTCGTACCGGCCGTGGTACTGGTTGCGCTGCTCACCTTCGCCGTCTGGGCAGGCTGGGGGCCAGAGCCGCGCCTGGCGCACGCGGTGGTCAATGCCGTGGCGGTGCTGATCATCGCCTGCCCCTGCGCGCTGGGTCTGGCCACACCCGTGTCCATCATGGTCGGCACCGGGCGGGGCGCGACGCTTGGCGTCCTGGTAAAACACGCCGAGGCGCTGGAGCTCATGGAGCGCGTGGATACCCTCGTTGTCGACAAGACCGGCACGCTCACCGTGGGCCGGCCGCAGCTGGTCGACGTGACGACCGCGAACGGCTACGAGGAGACAGAGGTGCTGAGCATGGCTGCCAGCCTGGAACGCGCGAGTGAGCACCCGCTGGCCGCGGCAATCGTGCGCGGCGCGCTGGCGCAGTCCGTTCACCTGCACCGGGCCGGTGACTTCAATTCGGTCACCGGCCAGGGTGTGACCGGCACCGTCGACGGGCGTGATGTCGCGCTGGGCAATGCCGCGCTGCTCGCGGCCCTGGGCATCGATGCGGGCGAATTGCCCGAGTGCGCCGAGGCGGAACGCGCCCAGGGCCGGACCGTGCTCTACGTGACCATCGACGGCCGGGCCGCCGGTCTTATCGGTGTGGCCGATCCCGTGAAGGCATCCGCACCCGCAGCGATCCGTCAGCTGCACGACGACGGCGTGGACGTGGTCATGCTCACGGGAGACAGCCGTGTCACCGCCGCGGCGGTGGCGCGTGCACTCGGCATCGACCGTTTCGAGGCCGAGGTGCTCCCGGACCAGAAGGCGGCGGTCGTCGCGCGGCTGCAGGCCGAGGGCCGGATCGTGGCCATGGCGGGCGACGGCATCAACGACGCGCCGGCGCTGGCGCGTGCGCAAGTGGGCATCGCGATGGGCACGGGCACGGACGTCGCCATGGAAAGCGCCGCTATCACGCTGGTCAGGGGCGACCTGCGCGGCATCGTGCGGGCGCGCCGGCTCTCCCGGCAGGTCATGCGTAACATCCGCCAGAACCTGTTCTTCGCCTTCGTGTACAACGCGCTGGGTGTCCCGCTAGCGGCGGGCGTGCTCTACCCCGCCTGCGGTGTGCTGCTCTCCCCGATGATCGCCGCCGCCGCGATGAGTTTCAGTTCGGTCTCGGTCATCAGCAATGCACTGCGCCTGTACCGGTCGCGCATCGAGTCCTGATGCTCTGGCGGCGGCGCACCCGGAGGAGCCGAAGGGGCCGCTATGTGGTTGTTCTGGATGCTGCTGAGCATGGTCGTCACGGGCCGCGGCAGCACGCAAAGGTGCGCGCCGCGGGATGGCGTGCGGGCCTGCCGCGCCCGGCCCCGAACGCACCGCTGTTCGCTGCGTTGCTACCGATCTGCCGCCGCGATTGAACTGTTGGCGGTTTCCGCGATCAATGGAAAGCAGCAGGCATGGGTGCACGCATACGTGCGCTGGGGCAGGTCATTGCGCCCGCTGGCGGCAGGACGCAGCACGGCGTTCGCGCCACCGCCTGCATGTCGAAGCGCCCGGCCGGCACTGTACCGGCCAGGCAGAACCTGAAGAGAAGGAGTGAGCTGTCATGAGAAGTCCGCTAATGCGTGTATTGCTGTCACTGGCGTTGCTGTGCAGCTGGCAGGCGCCGGTGCTGGCCCTGGACGGTTCGGTCGAGCACCTGCGCGAAACGAGCAAGGCCTTTGCCGCGGTTGCGCGCGAGGTCGCGCCGTCGGTGGTCTTCATCCAGGTCGAGAAGCAGACGCAGTCCAGCGCGGGCGCGACGCCGTTCGGCGGCGAGCAGTGGCCCTTCGGCGATGATCTGTTCCAGCATTTCTTCGGCGACCAATACCACGGCGTACCCCGCTCCGGCCAGCCGCGTGCGGAACAGCACACCATCGGCCAGGGTTCCGGCTTCGTGTTCGCCACCGGACGTGATGCGGGCGGCGACACCACCTACATCATGACCAACAACCACGTGGTCGACGACACCGACAGCATCCGCGTGAAACTGCTGGACGGGCGTGAATTCGACGCCACGGTCAAGGGGCGCGACCCGCAGTCCGACGTGGCCGTGATCGCGATCAGGGCCGGCGGCGTCCCGGCGCTGAAGCTGGGCGATTCCTCCCGCCTGGAGGTCGGCGAATGGGTGCTCGCCATCGGCAATCCGTTCGGCCTGAGCAATACCCTGACGGTCGGCGTCGTCAGTGCCACCGGCCGTACCAGCGTGGGCATCAGCGACTACGAGGATTTCATCCAGACCGACGCCGCCATCAATCCGGGCAACTCGGGCGGACCGTTGGTCAACCTCGATGGCGAGGTGGTGGGCATGAATACCGCCATCTTCAGCCGCAGCGGGGGCTACATGGGCGTGGGCTTCGCCATCCCGGCCAACCTGGCCGGCGCGATCGCGAACCAGCTCATCGACACTGGCGCGGTGACGCGCGGTTACCTGGGTGTCGCGATCCAGCAATTGACACCCGACCTGGCCGAGTCCTTCGGCATCGCGCCCGGCAAGGGCGTGCTGGTGGCCGAGGTGACCGCGGATGCGCCGGCAGGCAGGGCCGGGCTGCGCCAGGGTGACGTGATCGTGGCCTATAATGCCGCGCCGGTGAACGATGTGGGCAGCTTCCGTAACCGCATCTCGCTCACGCCACCGGGCAGCCGCGGGGAGCTGACCGTGCTGCGCAACGGCAGGCAGGAGACACTCGCGGTGACCATCGGCACGCTGACGGAGCAGCAGGCGGCTGCAACCGCGGAACCGGCCGTGCAGACCGCGCAGCGGCTCGGCCTCAGCGTGCAGACCCTGACGCCGCAGCTGGCCGGCCAGGTCGGTGCAGAACCAGGTGAAGGCGTGCTGGTGACGGAGGTACAATCCGGTTCGCTGGCGGCCCGGGTCGGCATCGAGGCCGGCAGTGTGATCCTGCGCGTGAACCGCGCGGACGTGCACAGTGTCGACGAATTCAGCGCGGCACTGCGGGAGAGCGAAGCCGCGCGGCGTGTCCTGTTCCTGGTGCGCAAGGGGGACATGCAGCGCTATGTCGCACTGCGCTGGTAACGGCGGAACGGGTAAACGATACGGGAATGGAATTCAGGGATTACTACCAGATCATGGGCGTCGCGCGTGACGCCACCCAGGACGAGATCAAGCGCGCCTATCGCAAGCTGGCCCGCAAGTACCATCCGGACGTCAGCAAGGAAGTGGATGCGGAGGCGCGCTTCAAGGAGGTCGGCGAGGCGTACGAGGTGCTCAAGGACCCGGAGAAGCGCGCCGCCTATGACCAGCTGGGCGCCAACTGGAAGGCCGGCGAGGAATTCCGGCCGCCGCCGGGTTGGGACCAGGGCTTCGAATTCCATGGCGGTGGCTTCACCGGCGCCGATGCCGCCGGCTTCAGCGATTTCTTCGAGAGCCTGTTCGGCCACGGTTTCACACCCGGCGGAAGGGCCCACGCGGGCTTCCATGCGCGCGGCGAGGATACCCACGCCCGGG
This sequence comes from Pseudomonadota bacterium, assembly GCA_041395565.1. Classification (NCBI taxonomy): domain Bacteria; kingdom Pseudomonadati; phylum Pseudomonadota; species Pseudomonadota bacterium. The sequence continues at coordinate 437,674 of JAWLAI010000003.1, forward strand.
TGCTGATCGACCTGGAGGATGCCTACCACGGTGCGACCCGCACCCTGACCCTGAAACATACCGAGCTCGGCGGCGACGGCCGGCCGCGACTGCGGGAGCGGATGCTCAACGTACGCATACCGAAAGGCGTCGCTCAGCACCAGCATATCCGCCTGGCCGGCCAGGGCGGGGCAGGTATCGGCAAGGGCGAGGCGGGCGATCTCTATCTCGAGGTCGAATTCCGGCCGCATGCCTACTTTCATGTCGAGGGCCGGGACGTGTATCTGGATCTGCCGGTGGCGCCCTGGGAGGCGGCACTGGGCGCCACGGTCAAGGCCCCGACGCCCACGGGCGCGGTGGACCTGAAAATTCCGGCCGGTTCCGCGGGCGGCCGCAGGCTGCGCCTCAAGGGGCGCGGCATACCCGGGCAGCCGCCTGGCGACCTGTACGTGGTGTTGCAGATCGCCCTGCCGCCCGCAGAGTCGGATGCCGCACGCGCCGCCTGGCGCGCACTGGAGCGGCAGTTACAGTTCAATCCACGGGCACGGCTGGGGGTGTGATCGATCATGGGCGACGAGCTGATGTCACTGCTGAGCGGCGAGATCCTGGAAGATGACGTGGAGCTGACCCTGGCCCAGTTGTGCCGCAGCTGCCGGTTGCCGGCCGAGCGCGTGATCATGCTGGTCGAGGAGGGCGTTATCGAACCGCGCGGGCGCGAGCCGGCGCAATGGCGTTTTCACGGGGTCAGCGTACAGCGGGTACGTTGCGCGCTGCGCCTGGAACACGACCTCGGGGTGAATGCCGCCGGTGCCGCCCTGGTGCTGGATCTGCTCGAGGAACTCCAGGCCATGCGCGCGCGTCTGCGCCGGTTTGAATAAAAAGACAGATCGGGGTCGGATACATTTTTCACGGAAAAATGTATCCGACCCCTTTGGGGGACAGCACCCGGCCAGAGGTAGACCATGAGCCAACTGATGACCGCTGCAGTTACGCAGCAGGCCCGCGAGCTGTTCGCGCAGCTGCGGGAACCGGTACGCCTGCTGTTCTTCACCCAGCCGCACGCCTGCGGCGCCTGCGCCGAGCAACGCGAGCTGCTGGAAGCGCTGACCGCGCTGAGCGTACAGTTGTCGCTCGAGGTGCATCCGCTCGACAGCGCGGCCGCCACCGGCCACGGTATCGACAAGGCGCCGGCGACGGTGGTGCGCGGCGCGCGCGACCCCGGCATCCGCTTCTACGGTCTGACCGGCGGTTATGAATTCGGCTCGCTGCTCGAGGCGATCCGGCTGGTCTCGCTCGGGACGGCAGCGCTCGACCCGGCCGTCGCGAAGCTGGCTGCCGCCATCCAGACACCGATCCATCTCGAGATCCTCGTCACCCTGGCATGTCCCTACTGTCCGAAGATGGTGCATCTCGCGCACCAGCTGGCCGTGGCCAGCGCGCAGGTGCGCGCGGACATGGTGGATGCCGCCGAGTTCCCGCAACTGGTCAACCGCTATGACGTGCATGGCGTGCCGCTCACGGTGGTCAACGGCCGGCGCGGCTTCGAGGGCGCACTGCCGGCCGAGCAGGCCATGCTGGAGATCCTCAAGGTGGCCGATCCCGGGGCCTATGAGCAGATCGAGGCGCAGTTGCGGGAGGCGCGCGGCCTGCGCAAGGCGCGCCAGGCCGAGAGCGCCGAGATCTACGACGTCATCGTGGTGGGTGCGGGACCGGCCGGGCTGACCGCGGCCCTGTATGCACAGCGCAAGGGCCGCACGACGGCACTGATCGGCAAGCAGGCTGGCGGCCAGATCAATGACACGGCCACGGTGGAGAACTACCCGGGCCTGGTGCAGATCGGCGGGTCCGATCTGGCGCAACTGCTGCGCCAGCACGTCGAGGCCTATCCGGTCGCCGAACGCTGCCATACGCAGGTCGAGCAGATCGAGCGGGAGGACGCGCTGTTCTCAGTCCGCACCGAGGATGGCCAGCGCTATCGCGGCCGCAGCCTGATCTACTGTGCCGGCAAGCGCTACCGCCGGCTGAACGTTCCCGGCGAGGAGCGCTTCATCGGTCGCGGCGTGGCCTGGTGCGCCACCTGCGACGCGCCGCTGTTCCGCGACCAGCGCGTGGCCGTGATCGGCGGCGGCAACTCGGCCTTCACGGCAGTGCGCGACCTGCTGCGTTACGCCAGCGAGGTGCACCTCGTACATGTCCACGATAGCTTCAATGCCGATCCCGTGCTCATCGACGAGATCAGCCAGGCGCAGGCGGCCGGGCGGGTGTCATTCCATCTCAACAGCCAGGTGCGCGAGTATCTCGGACGCGATCACCTGGAGGGCATCCGCCTGGCCGCTGCCGACGGCAAGGCGGACCATGATCTCGCAGTGGACGGCGTGTTTCTCGAGATCGGCCTGGAACCCAACAGCGCCCCGCTGGCGACGCTAGTGGCACTCAACGCGCGAGGCGAGGTCCCGGTGGATCGCGACCAGGGAACCGCCGTGGCGGGGCTGTTCGCCGCGGGTGACGTGACCGACGAGCCGGACAAACAGATCGTCATCGCCGCCGGTGCCGGGGCCAAAGCGGCGCTTGCGGCAGACCGCTATCTCGCCGGGACCGGGCACGGCTGACCCGGGCGGTCCGGTTACCCCCGGGGTGAAAAATAGGTGTTGCCACTGCCCGGACGGCGGTTGAAACCGCCGCGCGCGGCCCTATATCGATGGTTAGGCGACACCCATCGACTTCACAGGAGGTGCTGACATGTTTGGCAGTCTGACCAATTACGGTGACAGCCTGTTCGACGAGTTCCGGCGTATGCAGGACGAGATGAGCGAGCTGTTCGGCCGTGCGCCGTGGCCGGCCGGGATCCGTTCCGTGTCGCGCGGCAGCTATCCGCCCATCAACGTGGGCGCCACGCCCGAGCAGGTGGACGTGTACCTGTTCGCAGCCGGTATGGATCCGCAGACGCTCGATATCTCCATACAGCAGAACCTGCTGACGGTGGCCGGTGAACGCAAGGCGCCGGCCGAGCAGGATGCCAGCTATTACCGCAAGGAGCGCTACGACGGCGCCTTTCGCCGCGTGATCACGCTGCCGGACGATGTCGATCCCGAGCAGGTGGAGGCGCGTTACCGCGACGGTGTGCTGCAGATCCAGGTGCGGCGGCGTGCGGCGGCGCGGCCGCGGCAGATCGAGGTGAAATAGACGAACCCAGTGTCGGCGGGCTTCCCCAGCCGGCGAATCGGAGGTGACAGATGACGAAATCCGCAACCGAAGGCAGGACCGCCGCGGCCGGCGGCCAGCAGACGACCGAGCACGTGCTGCGCCCGGCGGTCGACATCCACGAGACGGCCGCGGGGATTACCCTGCTGGCGGACATGCCCGGCGTGGATCGGGAGCGTCTCAATCTGCATGTGGACAATGATGCGCTGACCATCGAGGGCGAGGCGCAAATCGAGATGCCCGCTGGAATGGAGGCGCTGTACGCGGACGTGCGGGCACGGCGATACCGGCGCAGTTTCGTGCTGAGCAGCGAACTGGATGCCGACGCCATCCAGGCGAGCCTGCGGGACGGCGTGCTCACCGTGCACATTCCCAAGCGCGCCGAGGTGCGTCCCCGCAAGATCGAGGTGCGCGCGGACTAGCGGCGATTTCATAAACTTCGCGCGGCCCGGCGTGAACTGCGCCGGGCCGTTTCCCCGGTTCGCGCAGCGCTGAACCCCGTGCCTGCAGCGGCCGGGTGTGAACGGGCTGTTGCAATCGTGTAACAGCCGGTACCCGGTACGCCGTCCGGGAACTTTTCCACCGGCAGTGCAATCTATTGCGCACATCCCGCTGCTTACGGGCGATCTGCACTCGCAGGCCCGCGCGTGCCTGGTCTGTTGACGGCGTGGCGCGCGGACGCTGCCGTGCAGTATTGCCGAGCAGGTACCGGTTCTTGCGGTTTCAATTCCAGACAGGAGGCAGTGATGTACGAGACAGAGCCACGGCCTGTGGCGGCGCTACGGCAACGGTTACGCAAGTGGGGGACAGCTGCATGACGCGCGCGCTTCCGAGCGGTGGGGAGGTGGCGGCAGCGGCCGGCGCGCTGCAGGCGTTCCGTGATCTGCGTGCACAACTCGAAACGCTGGTGATCGGGCAGCAGACCCTGGTCGAGCGCCTGCTGATCGCCCTGCTCGCCGGCGGACATGTCCTGGTGGAAGGCGCGCCGGGATTGGCCAAGACCCGTGCCATCAAGGCGCTGGCCGCCGGGCTGGAGGCCGACTTCCACCGCGTCCAGTTCACGCCCGACCTGCTGCCCGCGGATCTCACCGGTTCGGATGTGTTCCGTCCCGAGGACGGCAGCTTCCGCTTTCAGGCGGGACCGATTTTTCACAACCTGCTGCTGGCCGACGAGATCAACCGTGCGCCGGCCAAGGTGCAGTCGGCGCTGCTGGAGGCGATGGGCGAGGGACAGGTCACCGTCGGTGCGAAGAGCTACGCCCTGCCGCGCCTGTTCCTGGTGATGGCGACCCAGAATCCGATCGAGCAGGAGGGAACCTACCCGCTGCCCGAGGCGCAGCTCGACCGTTTCCTGTTCCACGTACGGGTGGATTATCCCGCGCCGGCTGCCAGCCGCGAGATCCTGCGGCTGGTGCGCGCCGAGGCTCTCGCGCCGACGTCGGCGCGCAGCGCCGGCGCGACGCTGCTGGCGCAGGCACAGGTATTCGCCGCGCGTGACGCGGTGCTGCGCCTGCACCTGGCCGAGCCGGTCGAGGACTATATCGTGGCGCTGGTCGAGGCCAGCCGGGCGCCCGCCGCCTATGGCGCGGAGCTCGCCGACTGGGTGCGCTGGGGCGCCAGTCCGCGCGGTGCCATCGGCCTGGAAAGCGCGGCTCGTGCGCATGCCTGGCTTGCTGGGCGCGATTTCGTGACGCCCGAGGACGTGCAGGTCATCGCCCCGGATATCCTGCGCCACCGGATCCTGCTCGAATACGAGGCCGAGGCGGAGGGCATCACGCCCCAGCGCTTCGTCGAGGAGCTCCTCGCCCGTGTCCCCGCGCCCTGAACACGCGAGCGTCTTTCCCGCGCTGGCCGAGCTGATCACGCTACGGGCTGCGGCGCGGACGCTGGAACTCGGCGCGCGCCGCCTCAGCCTGTCGGCACAGGCCGGTGGCTACCGCTCGGTCTACCGCGGCCGCGGTCTCGAATTCGACGAGGTGCGCACGTATCAGCCCGGTGACGAGGTCCGCGCCATCGACTGGCGTGTGACCGCGCGCCGGGGCCGCGTGCACACGCGGCTATACCGCGAGGAACGCGAGCGTCCGGTGCTGCTGCTCGCCGATCTCGGTCCCGGGATGCTGTTTGGCAGCCGGCGCCTGAAATCGGCGCAGGTGCTGCACACCGGCGCCATACTGGCATGGGCCGCGGAACGGGCAGGCGATCGGGTCGGTGCGGTCGTGGCGGCGGTTGCGGGCGCGGCGGTGCAGCCGCCACAGCCGCGGCGTGAGGCCGTGCTGCGGCTGCTCCGGACACTGGTGGAGCTGCAGCCGCGCCGGCCCGGCCCGCTGTCGCCGAGTCTGCTGGATAACGCTCTGGCACGGCTGGAGCATATCGCGCATCCGGGCAGTCTGTTGCCCGTGCTGAGCGATTTCGCAGATCTGACAGAGGCGGGAGAGCGCGCACTGGGCCGGCTGTGCCGTCACAACGACGTCGTCCTGATCTGGATATTCGATCCGCTCGAAGCCGAGCCGCCGCCGCCGGGCCGGTACCGGCTGGGCCTGCCCGGGCGGCTGGTCGAGCTGGACAGTGCCAGCGCCGCCGCGAACTGGCGCGCGCGCTTCAGTGACCGGCAGCAACGGCTGCAGCGGCTGGCCCATCGCCTCGGCAGCCCGCTGCTCGTGCTGTCCTCGGCGGCAAACCCCGTGCAGGTGCTGACCCGGGGGCTGCAGCGGCGCGGCAGGGCGGCATGAACGCGGTCGGCCAGGATCCGCTGGCTGCCCTGCGTCCGCCGCACCCGCCGGCGGCCATCGACTGGTGGCCGCCGGCGCCCGGATGGTGGCTGCTGGCGGGACTGGCCTTGCTGGGCGTGGTACTGCTGTGGTGGCGGCACCGGCGTACGCGTCTGCGACGCGCGGCCCTGGCGGAACTGCGGCAGCTGGAACGCACCGCAACGGATGACACCCAGCTCGCCATCGCGCTGAACCGGCTGTTGCGGCGTGTGGCACTGGCCCGCTTTCCGCGCACCCGCGTGGCGGCGCTCGCCGGCGATGACTGGCTGCGCTTTCTCGACAGCCGGGTCAGCGGTTTTGCCAGCGGTCCGGGCCGGGTGCTGGGCGTTGCGCCATATGCCCCCGAGTGCGCGCTCGAGCGTGCGGCGCTGGTGGGTCTGGCACGGCAGTGGATACGCACGGCCTGTGGAGGGCGGCCATGATCCACCTGGCCTGGCCGTGGGTGCTGGCGCTGCTGCCCCTGCCGTGGCTGCTGCAGCGCTGGCTGCCGCCGGCGCTGGCGCAGGGTGGCGCGCTGTTCGCGCCGTTCGCGCTCGGGCTCGGTGGCGACGCTGCCGCGCAGCGCGTGCACACGCGCCGGCAGTGGCGGCGTTGGCTGGTCGTGCTCGCGTGGCTCGGGCTGTTACTTGCCGCGGCACGCCCCGAGTGGCTCGGCGCGCCCCTGAGCCTGCCGCAGAGCGGGCGCAATCTGCTGCTGGCGATCGATGTATCCGGCAGCATGGAGACCCCGGACCTCGGGGCCGATGGCAGCCAGGCCACCCGCCTCGATGTCGTCAAGCAGGTGGCCGGCGAGTTCATCGCGCGCCGCAGCGGCGATCGTGTCGGGCTGATCCTGTTCGGCAGCCAGGCCTACCTGCAATCGCCGCTGACCTTCGACCATGTTACGGTGCGCCATTTCCTGGACGAAGCGGTGATCGGTGTCGCAGGGCGCGAGACCGCCATCGGCGATGCCATCGGGCTCGCCGTCAAGCGCCTGCGTGCCGCGCCAGGCGGAGCGGCCGTGCTGGTGCTGCTGACCGATGGCCAGAACACCGCAGGTGCGGTGGCGCCGCGCCAGGCCGCGCAGCTCGCGGCGCAGAACGGGCTGCGCATCTACACCATCGGGGTAGGCGCGGACCGGGTGCGGGTGCAGGGACTGTTCGGGACCCAGGTGGTGAATCCGTCCGCCGATCTCGACGAGGCCACGCTCAAGGCCATCGCTGCGACAACCGGCGGTCGCTATTTTCGTGCCCGTGACCGTGCCGAGCTCGCATCGGTGTATGCAACGCTCGACCAACTCGAGCCGGTTGCGGGCACCGACCGCCAGGTGCGTCCGGTCACCGCGCTCTATCCCTGGCCGCTGGGTCTGGCGCTGCTGCTCAGTCTCGCCCTGGCCACGGCGGCGCTCTGGCGGAGGCCGGCTGCATGAGTGAATTCCACTTCCTGCGCCCCGCCTGGCTGCTCGCGCTCGTCCCGGCTGTGGTGCTGTTGACGCTGCTGTGGCGGCGCCGCGCTGACGGCGCCGGCTGGCGGACTTGCGTCGCACCCGCGCTGCTGGCGCACCTGCTGCTGGATGCGGACCGCCCGCTGCACCGGTTGCCGCTGCTGCTGCTCGGCGCGGGCTGGCTGCTGGCCGTGGTCGCCCTGGCCGGGCCGGTCTGGGAGCGTCAGCCGGCAACGCTCTACCGGGCACCGGCGGACCGCGTCATCGTGCTCGACATGTCGCCGTCCATGGCGAGCGCTGACCTGCAGCCCGACCGGTTGTCGCGTGCACGCCTGGCGCTGCGCGGCCTGTTGTCGCAACTGCGGGAAGGACGCACCGCACTGGTGGTGTTCGGCGCCGAACCGCACGTGGTGGCGCCGCTGACCGACGACGTGGCCACGATCGAAGCCCTGCTGCCGGCACTGTCCGTCGACATCCTGCCGGTCGCCGGCGATCAGGCTGGCCCGGCACTGCGGCTGGCCGGCGCCCTGCTGCAGCGCGTGCACAGTACCCAGGGCACCGTGCTGCTGGTGAGCGACGGCGTGGCGGACACCGCCGACAGCCTGCAGGCCGTGCGGGATCTGCGCCGCGCCGGTGTGCGGGTATCGGTGCTGGGCATCGGCACCACGAACGGCGCGCCGGTTCCGGCAGCCGGCGGTTTTGCCACGGCTGCTGATGGCGGCCTGGAACTCGCGCGGCTCGACGAGACCGGTCTCGCGGCACTGGCGTCCGCCGGCGGCGGACACTATCAGCGCCTCGGCGACGGCATGCCCGTGACCCTGCTCGCCACGGCAGTTGCACGCGATCCCGCGCAGGCTGCGGGGACTGCGCAGGGCGTGGAACGCTGGGTGGAGCGCGGACCCTGGCTGTTGCTGCCGCTGCTGCTGCTGGCCGCGGCCGGCTATCGTCGCGGCTGGCTGGGTCTGCTGCTGATCCTGGTGTTGCCGCCGCCGCCGGCCCAGGCCTTCGGCTGGCAGGACCTGTGGCTGCGGCCCGATCAGCAGGCCGCACGCCTGCTGGCCCGGGGCGACGCGGGTGCGGCCGCCGCGCGGTTCGAGAATCCGGACTGGCGCGCCATGGCCAGATACCGGGCCGGTGACTACGCGGCCGCGGCCGACGGCTTCACCGGCACTGCACCGGACAGTCTCTACAACCGTGCGACCGCGCTCGCCCGCGCCGGCCGCCTGCAGGAGGCGCTGACGGCCTACGACACGGTGCTGCAGCGCGATGCCGGACACACGGATGCGCGCCACAACCGCGAACTGGTAGCCCGCTTGCTGCAAGATCAGCAGCAGTCAGCCGGTCAGCAGCATGGGAGCGGCCAGGATCAACCGGATTCCGGTCAGGGGCAGCAGTCAGGTCAGTCGGGACAATCGGACAATACGGGCACGTCCGGATCCCAGGTTGCGACTCAGTCAGGCGCAGACCGGCAGGCGGGCGGCGCCGGCGCGCAGGAGCGGCAGGCGTCCGCGGCGCAGACCGGTCCGCCGGAACCGCAGAGCGAATCAGCGTCGCAGCAACCGTCAGCGCAACCGGGGGCGCAGGGTCAGGACGCCGCCGCTGTACCACAGACCGGCGGCGCGCCCGGGGCGGACGAGCAGCAGAACGCCGGCAAGGACGGGGGTGAACCGCAGGCCACGGCGCAGGCGCATGACAACACGGCGCCGGACCGTGCCGGTGGGGATGATGCCCACGAGGCGGCCGCGCCGGAGCCGGCCGGCTCCGGCGCACCAACCGGCCAACCGGAACAGCCCGCCGCGTCGACCCCGCCGGCGGAGCGACCCCCGGATTCGGCACAGCGTGCCCGCGCGGATGTGAGCGGGGCGGGTGCAGCACCGGGCCGTGCGGCGGGTGCCGCAACGGAGACGCCCGACACCGAACAGGACATTGCCATGGAACAATGGCTGCGCCAGATCCCGGACGATCCAGCCGGGCTGTTGCGGCGCAAGTTCATGGTCGAGCACCTGCTCCGACAACAGGGACAAAGCACACCATGAAGACTGGACTGACACATTTGTTGTTGACCTGGCTGATCCTGCACTGCGCCCTGGCCGCAGCGGCAGGGATGGATGCGTGGCTCGACCGTACCCGCATCGCCGCGGGCGAGTCGGTGCAGCTCACGCTGGAGCTGCCGGGGCAGGTCAATGACCGGCCCGACACCGCGCCGCTGGAACACGACTTCGACGTGCTCGGTGTTTCCAGTGGCAGCCGCGTGACCATCATCAACGGCCGCAGCGACGCGCGTACCAGCTGGACGATCACCCTGAGTCCGCGTCATACGGGCACGCTGACCGTGCCTGCCCTGCGGGTCGGCGCTGCCCAGAGCGCGGCACTGACACTGCTGGTGGATGCCGCCCCGGCGACCGCCGGCACCGGCACCGGAACTGACACCGACGCCGACATCTTCATCGAGACCGAGCAGGCACCGGCGCGTCCTTACGTGCAGGGCGAGGTGCACTACACGGTACGCCTGCTGCACGCCGTCCCCCTGCGCTCCGGTCAGCTCAGTGAACCCGCCGCGGACACGGTGCTGGTGCAGCGGCTGGGCGAGGACCGCAGCTACGCCACGACGCGCAACGGCCGGCGCTACGAGGTGATCGAGCGACGCTACGCCCTGTTCCCGCAGGCAAGCGGCGGGCTCGATCTGCCGGCACCGGTATTCGACGGCGAGGTGCCCGACACCGGGCGGCGCCGGGCGAGTCCGCTGTCGAAGTTCTTCGGCAACGATCCCTTCTTCGGCCGCGCCCCCTTCGATGACCTGCTGACACCGACGCGCCGGGTGCGCGTGCGCGGCGATGCCGTCCGGCTCGACGTGCAGCCACGACCGGATGCAGCGACCGGCAGCGACTGGCTGCCGGCAAGGCAGCTGCAACTCACCGGCCACTGGGAACCTGCCGCCGGTGACGCCCGGGTCGGCGAGCCGCTCACCCTGCAGCTCGAGGTTACCGCGCAGGGACTGACCGGCGGGCAGCTGCCGGGGCTCGCGCCGGCGGCCGTGGCGGGTTTCGATATTTATCCCGACCAGGCCCAGCGTGAAACCGACGCGCAGGAGAGCGGCGTGACCGGTCACCTGCAACAGAAGATCGCCTTCATCCCGCGCCGGGCCGGCACCTTCACCCTGCCGGCGCTGACGCTGCACTGGTGGGATACCGGGGCGGATCGCGAGCGGGTTGCCACCCTCCCGGAGCGGGTAGTGCAGATACTCCCGGGAGCGCAGCCGGCGGCACAGCCACCGCCGATGTCTGCGCAGGAGATTGCCGCTGCCGCGCCCATCCCGGCACTGGCCGCCACCGCACCGGTACCGGTCGCGGCCGGACCGTGGCCATGGGTGAGTGCGCTGCTCGCCGGTGGCTGGCTGCTGACCCTGCTGGTCTGGGGCTGGCAGGCACGGCGCCGCCGCACGGCGGCGCCACCACGGCCGGCGCCGGGCGGCCACGACCGGGTGACGACGCTGCGTCGGCGTTTCCGGGCCGCCTGTGCCGCGGGTGACGCGGCCGCGGCGCGCCGCAACCTGCTCGACTGGGCGGCCGCGCACTGGCGGGACGACCCGCCATCCGGCTTGCAGGCGCTGGCGGAGCGACTGGACGATCCCGCTACGCGGAGTGCGCTGGCTGAACTCGATCGTGCCGTCTATCGAGCCGGCACCGCCTGGGATGGTGCGCGGCTGGCGGCACGCCTGCAGCAGCTGCCGGTGCCGCCGGCGCGCAGCGGCCGGGACGACACCGTCCTGGCGCCGCTGTATCCGCACCCGGTCGCGCCGCCGCACGGCTGAGGTCCGGCGTCAGCACGACCGCCAGCGGCATCGCATCGCCATGCGCCGCGGGGTGCCGGCACCGGGCTGTCAGCGCGTACGGCCGGGCTCGCGTGCTATTCCTCGCGGCTGGGCAGGGTGATGATATAGCCGCCCGATTTCTCGTCCAGCTGCAGATTGAGCAGCTTGCGTTCCTGGGCCTCTTCCAGCAGCTGTCCGAAGGTGCGGAAGCCGTGGTAGGTCTCGTCGAAGCCGGGCTTGCGGCGCTTCAGTGTCTGTTTGACCATCGAGCCCCAGACCTTTTCCTGTTCGCCGCGTTCCTTGAACAGCGCCTCGACCGTTTCCAGCACCAGGTCGAGCGCCTCCTGCTGCTTGTCGGCCTCGGTCTTGTGCGCACCGTGCTTGCCGGCTTTCTTCGCGGCCGCCTTGCGGCGTCCGCGGCGCGGCTTTTCGGATTCGCGCACCAGGTCGTCGTAGAAGATGAACTCGTCGCAGTTGGCGATCAGCAGGTCGGACGTGGCGTTCTTCACCCCGACCCCGATCACCACCTTGTCGTTCTCGCGCAGCTTGCTGACCAGAGGCGAGAAGTCGGAATCGCCGCTGAGGATGACGAAGGTGTCCACGTGCGACTTGGTGTAGCACAGGTCGAGGGCGTCGACGACCATGCGGATATCGGCGGAGTTCTTGCCCGACTGGCGCACATGCGGTATCTCGATCAACTCGAAGGCAGCCTCGTGCATGGCCGCCTTGAATTCCTTGTAGCGGTCCCAGTCGCAATAGGCCTTCTTCACGACGATGCTGCCTTTCAGCAGCAGCCGTTCCAGCACCTTCTGGATATCGAAGGCAGCATACTTGGCATCACGCACGCCCAGTGCCACGTTCTCGAAATCACAGAACAGCGCCATGTTGCGGGTTTCGTTCTTTTCGCTCACCTGCGTCAGACCTCCTTGTTGTGAGGCGACAAGATATGCCGCTGCCCATGGGCTTGCAAGCGGCGGCAGTGCGCGCGTATCAGGCGCCAGCGGGGGCGTGCTAACATTTCGGTCCGGGATCCGCCGAGCTGCCGACCATGAAGTTTTCCCGCCGCCGCTTCCTCGAGCTGACCGCTGCCGGCCTGGCCGCAGCACCGCTGGGCTGTGCCGGACCGCAGCTGCTGGAAGCCGGGCCGACGGCCGGGGTGCTGGACAGCTATCTCGACACCCTGCTGCCGGCGGACAGCGCGCCCGGGGCGCTGGCGCTCGGCGTGCCGGCACAGGTCCGCTTCCTGATTCGCTCCAAGCGCGCCCTGGTGCCGGTCTACAACCACGGGCTGGCGTGGCTCGCAGAACAGGCCCGGGTCCGGCACGGCCGGCATTTCCCGGCGCTTGCGCTGGACGCGCGCGATGCGCTGGTGCAGCGGCTCAGTCTGGATCAGGACGCAGTGCTGGCGCGTTTTTTCCACAAGAGTCTGCATCACGCCATGATGTTCTACTACAGCAATCCGGCGTCCTGGCAGGCGCTCGGCCTGGACGGCGCGCCGCAGCCGGCCGGCTTCATGGATTACACGCAGCCACCCGTCGTGCATGGTTGAGCGCGCGCATGAGGTGGTGATCGTGGGTGCCGGTGCCGGCGGCGGCAGTGTCGCCTATGGTTTGGCGCGGGCCGGCGTGCGGGTGCTGGTGCTCGAGGCCGGGCCGCGGTTCGATCCGGCCAGCGACTTCCGTCTCGATCTGCCGGACTGGGAGCTGCAGCGTTTCCCGCACCGGCCGGATTCGCGCGGCAGCTACAGTTACGCCGAGCTGCAGCCGCTGGATCCGCAGCGTCAGCACCTGCGCTCCTACAACATTCACAACGGCCGCATGGTGCCGGGTGAACGGCGTCATGCCTATGGCTATCACCATGTGCGCGGTGTCGGCGGCAGTACCCTGCACTTCACCGGCGAGGCGCACCGCCTGAATCCCCGCGCCATGCAGTTGTACAGCGACTACGGCGTCGGTGCCGACTGGCCGCTGGAATATGCCGAACTCGAGCCCTGGTACGAGCTGGCGGAGCAGGTCGCCGGCGTCGCCGGTCCCGAGCGTACCGCGCAGCGGCCGCGCCGCACGCCCTGTCCGTTCCCGGCGCATCCCGCGTCGTATGCCAGCCGCAAGCTGGCAGCCGGCGCAGCGGCGCTGGGCTGGAACTGGGAACCGAACACGCTGGCGGTGCTGCCGCGTCCGCACGCGGGACGGCCCGCCTGCAATTACTGCCTGCAATGCAATCGCGGCTGTCCGCGCGGCGACAAGGGCAGCGCGGATGTCACCTTCCTGCGCGCTGCCGTGGCCACCGGGCGTTGCACGATCCGTCCCGGGGTGCAGGTCACCCGCCTGCTCGCTGGCGCCGATGACCGGGTGAACGGGCTGGTATGCGTTGAGGAGGGGAGTGAACGGCGCATCGACACCCCGGTGATCGTCCTGAGCGCCGGCAGTGTCGAAAGCCCGCGCCTGCTGCTGGCCTCCGACGGTCTCGGCAACGACAGCGGGCAGGTCGGTCGCAACTTCCTGGAAACCCTGAGCTGGACCAGCATCGGTCTGCACCCGGAGGCGCTCGGCAGCCACCGTGGCCTGCCCGCGGACAGCATCTGCTGGGATTTCAATGCGCCGGATGCCATACCCGGGGTAGTCGGCGGCCTGCGCCTGACACCTGCTGTCGGGGAGGCCGACCTGGCGGGGCCGCTCAACTATGCCACGCGCGTTGCCGGCGGCTGGGGGCTGCGCCACAGGCAGCGGATGCGTGCCTGCTTCGGGCGCGCGCTCGGGGTGGGCGCGATCGGGGAATGTTTACCGGATACAGGTAGTTACGTTGATCTCGATCCCTATCGGCAGGACGCCGCCGGGATGCCGCTGGCGCGTATCCACAGCCATCTCGGTGACATGGCGGTACACCGCCTCGATTTCATGGCAGGTCGCTGCCGCGAGTTGCTCATCGCCAGCGGAGTGGATACGCTGATCGAGGAATTCGGCAGTTATGACCTGTTCAGCGCGACGCATGTGTTCGGTACCTGCCGCATGGGGCGTGACCCGGAACAGTCCGTGGTCGACGCCGGCTGTCGCAGTCACCGCTGGCGCAACCTCTACGTCGTCGACGGCAGCGTGTTTCCCAGTTCGGGCGGCGGCGAGTCGCCTTCGCTGACCATCGCGGCGCTGGGCCTGCGCGCAGCCGACCGGATCCGGGCAGGGGCTTGAACGGCGGTGCTGTGGACGGGGGCGGTGCAGGCATGTCTATAATTGCCGGATATGGACACAATAATTAGGTAACCGGCAGCCCGTGACCGTGCTGCCGGCTGAGGAGTGAAGCATGCAGAACCCGCTGTTTACCAGAATCCTGCTGGGCCTCGCCCTGGGCGTGCTCGTGATCGATGCGGCCCAGGCATTCAATTTCGGCAACATGATGAATCCTTCCCGCTGGTGGGGCGGCGACCGTGACCGCGACCGCTACGATGATGATTACTACGGCGCGCCACCCTACGGCTACTATCCTGCACCGGGCTATGCCGCCCCCGGATACGGCGCCCCGGGGTATGCCGCCCCGGGTTACGCGGTTCCCGGCGGCTATGCCGCACCCGCCTACGGATATGCCCCGCAGGCACCGGCGCCCGCTCCCGCGGCGGCGCCCGCCCCGGCTGCACCCGCGGCCAGCAAGCCGGCGCCTGCCGCCAAGGAGACCGATGAGATCGCCCGTCTCAAGCGTCGCCTCAGCGAACTCGAGGCATCGACCGGCTCCAGCGCGGCACCGGCGCCGCATCCCTATGACAAGGAATATCGCTTCCCCGACACGGGGGCGGCGGCCCCGGCTGCTGCAGCGCCGCCGCCTGCGCCGTCGGGCAGGCACGATTATCCGGTCTATTCACCGTACGGACCGACACCGGAATTCCCGCCCATGCGGCCGGATGAGGAAGTCAGTGCCGTGGAAGGCGCGCCCCTGGCCGCGCCCGCTGTCCCGCAGCGGCAGGCGGCAGCGCCGGCAGGCAGTCCGGCTCCTGTGCAGCAGCAGCCGGATGCAAATTCGGACACCAATTTCTCACCCGCCGGCAACCCGGCGAATTACGTGCCGCCCATGCAGGATCAGGGACAAAGGGTGTACGAGTTCCATCGCTGAACGCCGGGGTGCCTGCGCCCCGCCGGACCGTGGCGCAGGCTCGACCCGGCCACGCACCCCCGGTACGGTCGTACCGCCCACCGCCGCCCAGCGGGGAATAGCCACAGGACTAGCCTCGCGCGTGGTCGCTGCCCCTCAACTCAATCGTCCGGCCGCCGCTATTGAGAGTGGTGCTATTTATAAGCGACTGAAATACACGTAGATTATCTCAGCCTTGTTGCATGCCATTATTAAGGAACCCAGCGCGTCATGGACCACCTGATTACGCCGCACGGCGGTAAGCTGTGTAACCTGATCGTAGACGAAACTCGTGCCGAGGCACTCAAGACCGGATCCGGCGACGCCGCTTCCATCACGCTGAGCGAACGCCAGATCTGCGATATCGAGCTGCTGATGAACGGTGGCTTCTCGCCGCTGCAGGGCTTCATGGATCAGGCGACCTACGCGGCGGTGGTCGCAGACATGCGCCTGCCGGACGGGACGCTCTGGTCGTTGCCGGTGACGCTGGATGTGCCCGACCGGCTGGCGCAGAAGATCGAGCCCGGCCAGCAGGTGGCGCTGCGTGACAATGAAGGCTTCATGCTGGCAGTACTGCATGTCAGCGACAAGTGGCAGCCGGATCGCCGGCACGAGGCCGAACGGGTGTACGGCACGACCTCCAACGAGCATCCGGGCGTGCGCTACCTGCTGGAACGCATGCATCCGACCTGCCTCGGCGGCAGGGTCGAAGGGGTGCAGCTGCCGATCCACTACGATTTCGAGACCCTGCGCGACACCCCGGAGGAATTGCGCCACCTGTTCGTCAAGCTGGGCTGGCGCAATGTGGTGGCGTTTCATACCTGTAAGCCGATGCACCGCCTGCACCGCGAGATCACCCTGCAGGCCGCACGCCAGGCACAGGCGAATATCCTGCTGCATCCCTCTGTCGGCCTGACCAAGCCGGGCGATCTGCACTATTACGCACGGGTACACTGCTACCAGGCGCTGCGCCGGCACTATCCGCACAATATGGCGGTACTGTCGCTGTTGCCGTCGGCCGTGCGCATGGCCGGGCCGCGCGAGGTGCTGCACAATGCCATCATCCGCCAGAACTACGGCTGCACCCACATGATCGTCGGACCCGAGCACGCCGCGCCACCGGGCGTCCGCGACGATGCCCCGCGCTACTATCCGCGCTACGCCGCTCAGCAGACGATGGAGCAGTACCAGGACGAACTGGCCATCCGCATGGTGCCGGTGCAAGAGCTTTGCTATGCGCCGGACCTGGATCGGTTCGTCGAGCAGGACGCGCATGCCGAACAGGGCCGGGAGTGTGTGCGCTTCACCGACACCGACCTGCGGGTGCACCTGGAACGTGGCCAGGATGTGCCGACCTGGTTCTCCTATCCGGACGTACTGGCGGCGCTGCGCAAGGTATACCCGCCGCGCAGCCGCCGGGGCATCACGCTGTTCTTCACCGGCCTGTCGGGTTCCGGCAAATCGACGCTGGCGAAGATCCTGTATGCGAAATTCATCGAGGACGGCCGGCGTCCGGTGACCCTGCTCGACGGCGACGTGGTGCGGCTCAACCTGTCCAGCGAACTGGGCTTTTCGCGCGAACATCGCAATATCAACGTGCGCCGTATCGGTTTTGTTGCCAGTGAGATCACCAAGAACGGCGGCATCGCGATCTGCGCGCCGATCGCACCCTACACCGCGATGCGGCGCGACGTGCGCGATACCATCGAGCAGTACGGCGCCTTCATCGAGATCCACGTGGCGACGCCGCTGGCAGAATGCGAGGCACGTGACCGGAAGGGCTTATATGCCAAGGCGCGGCAGGGCATAATTCCGGAATTTACCGGCATCAGCGATCCGTACGAGGTGCCCGAGCGTCCGGAGTTGAGGATCGACACCACCGGCAAGACCCCGATGCAGGCAGCCCAGGAGATCATGCTCTACCTGCTGCGCGAGGGCTATATCGACAGCTCGGACAACCCGTGCGACGACGAGCGCTAGTCAGTTACACCGAATCATGCATGCGGTGCCGCGTGCACGACCGGACGCGGATCCGGCGCGGCCGCGCGCCGCTGGTTATTGAAGACTTCTGCAACGGCCACGGTTTCCGTGGCCATCTACAAACTGGAAATACTGCGAGCAAACTATGAATGTTGTCATGATTGGTTCCGGATACGTCGGCCTGGTGTCCGGCGCCTGTTTCGCCGAGTTCGGCGCCGATGTCACCTGCATCGACGTCGACCAGGGCAAGATCGACCGCCTGAATCAGGGCATCATGCCGATCTATGAGCCCGGGCTGGATGACCTGGTGGCGCGCAACGTCGCCGCCGGGCGCCTGAAATTCACCACCAGCTACACGCCGGCCGTGAGCGAGGCCGATCTGGTCTTCATTGCCGTGGGCACCCCGACCCGGCGCGGCGACGGCCATGCCGACCTGGTGTATGTCTATGACGCGGCCCGCCAGATCGCCACGCACCTGTCCGGTTATACCGTCATCGTCGACAAGTCGACCGTGCCGGTCGGCACCGCGCGCCAGGTCGAGCGCATCGTCCGCGAGGAGAATCCGACGGCCGATTTCGACGTGGCCTCGAACCCGGAATTCCTGCGCGAGGGTGCGGCGATTGGTGACTTCATGCGTCCGGACCGGGTGGTGCTGGGCGTGGAAAGCGCGCGCGCCGAGAAATTGCTGCGCGAGCTGTACCGCCCGATCAACCTGATCGAGGCGCCGATCATGGTGACGAACCGCGAGAGCGCCGAGCTGGTAAAGTATGCTTCCAATGCCTTCCTTGCGACCAAGATCAGTTTCATCAACGAGATCTCCACGCTCTGCGAACAGGTCGGTGCCGATGTGCATGCGGTGGCGAAGGGCATGGGTATGGACAAGCGCATCGGCGGCAAATTCCTCCATCCCGGTCCCGGCTACGGCGGTTCCTGTTTCCCCAAGGACACCACGGCCCTGATCCGGATCGCCCAGGAGCATGGCGCCTCCTGCCGCATCGTCGAGGCCGCAGTGGAAGTGAACGCGGCGCAGAAGGCGCGCATGGTGAAGAAGATCCGCGAGGCGTTTGGCGGCAGCGAGGCCGGCAAGACCATCGCCGTGCTCGGCCTGACCTTCAAGCCCGAGACCGATGACATGCGCGATGCCCCCGCGCTGGCGATCATTCCGAACCTGATCGACAAGGGTGCCGAGGTGCGCGCCCACGATCCGCAGGGCGTGACGGAGGCGAAGAAACTGCTGCCGGAGAAGGTGCGGTATTTCGAGGATGTCTATGCCATGGTCGAGGGTGCGGATGCCTGTGTGCTGATGACCGAGTGGAACGAATACCGCGGGCTCGATATCGAGCGCGTCAAGTCCTTGATGAGAGGCAACGTGTTTGTCGATCTGCGCAACGTCTACGAACAAGAGACCATGCAGGAGTACGGCTTCGAATACACCTGCGTCGGCAGGAGCGGCCGGGGTTGAACATACTCGGCATCTCGGCGTATTACCATGACAGTGCCGCGGCGCTGGTGCGTGACGGCACGATCGTCGCGGCATCCCAGGAGGAACGCTACTCGCGCAGGAAGCACGATGCGCGCTTTCCCGCCGGCGCGATCGCGGACTGTCTCGCCCAGGGGGGCATCACGCTCGGGGATGTCGACGAGGTTGTGTTCTATGACAAGCCGTTGGTGAAATTCGAGCGTCTGCTCGAAACCTATCTCACCTACGCGCCGCGGGGCTTTCGCTCGTTCGTCGCGGCGATGCCGGTGTGGATGAAGGAAAAGCTTTATCTCAAGTCCACGCTCAAGAAGGAACTCGCCACGCTGGGCGGGCTCAGGGAAAAGGCGCTGCCGAAGTTGCTGTTCGCCGGACATCACCAGTCGCACGCGGCCTCGGCATTCTATCCGGGTCCGTTCGAGCGCGCGGCCGTGCTGTGCCTGGACGGGGTGGGTGAATGGGCGACCACCTCGGTGTGGCTGGGCGAGGGCAACAGGCTGACGCCGCAGTGGGAGCTCGATTTCCCGCATTCGCTGGGCATGCTGTATTCGGCCTTCACCTATTACACCGGCTTCAAGGTCAATTCCGGTGAGTACAAGCTGATGGGACTGGCGCCTTACGGCGAGCCGAAGTACGTGGATCTCATCCTCGAGCACCTGATCGACCTGAAGGCGGACGGGACGTTCCGCCTCAACATGGACTACTTCAACTACGCCACCGGCCTGACCATGACCAACCGGCGCTTCGCCGCGCTGTTCGGTGCGCCGGCACGCACGCCGGAGACGGGGATCACGCAGCGGGAGATGGATATCGCAAGGTCCATCCAGGCGGTGACCGAGGAGGTGGTGCTGCGCCTGGCCCACACCGTGCAGCGCGAGTTGCAGGCCGATTACCTGTGCATGGCCGGTGGCGTGGCGCTCAACTGCGTGGCCAACGGCCGCATCCTGCGCGAGGGGCCGTTCCGGGATATCTGGATCCAGCCGGCCGCGGGCGACGCCGGCGGCGCCCTGGGCGCCGCGCTGGTTGCCTGGCACGAATACCACGACAAGCCGCGCAGCGTGAACGGGTGCGACACGATGGCCGGTTCCTACCTGGGGCCGCGATACAGCCGCGCCCAGATCAAGGCGCAGCTCGATGACCAGGGCGCGGTGTATGAGGAACTCGACGAGGAACAGCTGACCGACCGTCTCAGCACCATCCTGGCTGACGGAAAAGTGGTGGGCTGGTTCCGGGGTCGCATGGAATTCGGGCCGCGCGCGCTCGGCGGGCGCTCCATCATCGGCGACCCGCGCAGCGAAAAGATGCAGTCGGTGATGAATCTGAAGATCAAGTACCGCGAGTCGTTCCGTCCGTTCGCGCCGGCGGTGCTGGCAGAGGATGTCGACAAGTATTTCGAGTTGGACCGACCCAGCCCCTACATGCTGATCGTGGCGCCGGTGCGCGAGCGCCTGCGCATTCCAATGACCGCCGAGCAGCAGGGCCTGTTCGGTATCGAGAAGCTCAACGTGAAACGTTCCGAGCTGCCGGCCATCACCCATGTCGATTATTCGGCCCGGGTGCAGACCGTGCACGCCGACACCAACCCGGGATTCCACGCCTTGCTGGAACGGTTTCGGGCGCAAACCGGTTGCGCAGTGCTGGTGAACACCTCGTTCAACGTGCGCGGCGAACCGATCGTGTGCACGCCGGAAGACGCCTACCGCTGCTTCATGCGCACCGGGATGGACTATCTGGCGGTCGAGGATTTTTTGCTCGCCAAGCCGGACCAGCCGGTGGTCGAGCGGGATGAATCCTGGCGCCAGGAGTTCGCGCTGGACTGAGCATGGACCATCCCCCCCTGACAGCGGACAGCAGGACCTTGCGCGAATTCGGCCTCGTCTTCGCCGGCGGCCTGATCGTGTGCTTCGGGCTGCTGATACCCTGGCTGCTCGACCGGCCCTGGGTGTGGCAGACCGGCGGGGCACGCTGGCCCTGGGTCGCCGCCGCGGTCTTTGCCGGCGTCGGGATAGTCCAGCCGAGATTGCTGAAGCCGGTCTATCTGTTCTGGATGAAACTCGGCCATGTCCTGGGCTGGATCAACACCCGCATCATCCTTGGCATCATATTTTTCCTGGTGTTCATGCCGGTTGCGCTGCTGTTCAGGCTGACCGGCCGTGATCCGATGGAGCGCCGGCTGGACCCCGCCGCAGCTAGCTATCGCCAGCCCAGCGAGCAGCTGCCGCCTGACCGCATGGAGAAACCGTTCTGATGTTGGATTTGCTGAAAGATCTGTGGGACTTCCTCAAGGTGCGGAAGAAATTCTGGCTGGCACCGATCGTGATCGTGCTGCTGCTGCTCGGTGCGCTGATCGTGCTGTCGCAGGGATCTGCGGTGGCGCCGTTCATCTACACCCTGTTCTGACGGCGGCCGGGTCACGCTAGCCAGCGCATTGCGCGCGTCGGGCGCGAGGTTCGTGCTGCGGGTGCAGCGAGCCGCCGCGATGCTGCCGAGGAAGCGAGAGCATATGCCATCTACACATGTCCGTGCTGTCTGCCTGGTTCTGCTGTTGCTGGCGCCGCTGTCATTCGTGCACGCGCAGTCCATCAGTCTCGGCATGCGTGTACCCATGCGGGAGTTCATGTGGCAGGATGGCAAGTCTGCCGGCGAGATGAAGCTGGATGACAAGCAGCGCCTGGTATGGCAGTTCCAGGCGGCCAACCTGGACCAGATGCGGGCCTGGGGCGGCGAGTGGAATATCGTCATCGCGCGGCAGTGGCGCGACGGCCCGGATGGCTTCGCCAGGCTGCGCCGCATCCTCGCCGAACACGAAAGGCGTGGCGTGCAGGTCGTGCTGCGGCTGCTGGAGGAGCCGTCCGTCTACGGACGCATGCAGGCAACCCAATCCGCCGAGTACGGCCACGACCAGGCCTATTACCAGTGGGTGCAGTCCGTGGTCCGCGCCTGTGACGGCAAGGTGCGCGACTTTCTCATCGGCAACGAGGCGGACGTCGATCTGACCCGGAGCCACGGCGGCGCGCCGGATCTGTCCTGGCCCATGCTGGTGGACTATGACCAGTACGCCCGGCTGCTGCGCACAGCGGTCAAGGCGATCAAGGCGCTTGATCCCGGCCTGCAGGTGGCCAATTCAGGCTTCAGCGACAACTCGGTCGCGCTTGCCATGGTGCAGGATCTCTACGACCGTGCGGGCCTGGTGCCGGCGCAGTCGTACTGGGAGTCATGGAAGGATCGGGCCGGGGTCAGGGCCGAGGGCTGGGTCGGTCTGTACCGCTTGCTGCGGCAACCGGAGACCCGGCGCAAGATCGAGTTCGTGCGCCGCGCCCTGCGCGAACCGGAGGGCAGTGACCTGTTTCAGCTGCATTATTACCGCAACTGGCAGGGGCTGCAGCCGATGCTGGACTGGCTCCGGGACGAGATGCGCAGTGCCGGTGTGCTGCGTCCCATCATCGCCGCGGAGGTAGGCTACCATGTGCGGCCACTCAGCCGGCGCGACAGCGACGGCAAGACCAGGAAGTTCATCGACTGGCGCTACTATTCCGAGCAGGATCACGCCAATGACATGGTGCGGGTGTTCGCGACCCTGCTGGGCAACGGCGTGGAGCGGGCGCTGTACTGGAACATGCGCGATGTGGACGACAATGGCACTGTGGTGCGGCTGTTTCCGGCGACGACGGATCCGCAGCGGTTCGAAGCCAACCGGGTCAACCGCGCCTTTCGCATGCTCAGCCGCACGCTGGGCGGCGCGCACCCGGCGCCTGCCCGTGTCCCCGCCCGGGCCGGGCTGCGGGAATTCCGCTTCACCGGCCCGACCGACGTCTCGCTGCTGTGGAGCGAATTCGGGGAGCTGGATGGCATGCTCGATGGTGCGCGCGAGCTGCGCGACATCGAGGGTAAGCTGCTGCGCCGGTCTGATATCGGCGCGGGATATACCGATCCGCTGTATGTCTTCTGGTAACCGAACCTGCCGGTGTTGCTGCGGACGCGCACAAGCTGCCTGGTCCGATTGCCGGACCCTGGCCGATGAATAGCGAATCCCCCCGCCAGCATCCAGAGAACCGCAACGGCGGCAGCGGCACGCGCGGTTCGCTGGGGGTGCGGGTGCTGTCCGGCGGAATCTGGATGCTGGGAAGTCGCGGCATCCAGGCCACATGCGGCATGCTGGTGTCGATGCTGCTGGCGCGGCTGCTGACGCCGGCGGATCTCGGTACCTATTTCATCCTCGCCAGTATCGCGCTGCTCGGGTCGACGCTGGCGCAGTTCGGTACGCACCATTCCGTCGTCAAGCTCGTGGCCGGCGGCCTGGCGCAGGGTGATGAGGCGGGCGTGCGGCGGGCATTGCGTTCCGTTCTGCTGATCGTAATCTGCGGTTGCGCGATCATCGCCGGCGGCTATCTCGCCGGGGCGGGGCGCTGGCTCGCCGTGCACGTTTTCAGGTCGGACAGCGTCGCGTTGCTGACCGGCCTGACGGCCGTATGGATCGTGCTGCGCACCGGACAGATGCTGCTGTCGAAGGTGTTCCGCGGTTTCCACGACCTGCGACATGCGGCGATGTACGAAGGCGCGCAAACGCAGCTCCTGACCGTGCTCGCGCTGCTCGCGCTCTGGCTGGCTTTGGACACCACCACGCTGGCGCGCGCGGTGCAGGCCACGCTTGCCGCCCTACTGATCACGCTGCTGAGCGGGGCCTGGCTGTTGTGGCGCCGGCACTGGTCCCGGCTCGCACCCGCCCAGGGCCTCGCGCTGGGTCCGGCCCTGCGCCTGAGCGCGCCGCTGTTCGTGTCCAGCGCCGCGCTGCTGGCGCTGGGTGAGATGCATCTGTGGATCCTGGGTGCGCGCTCGGCGCCGGACCAGGTAGCACTCTACGGCGCCGGCTACCGGCTGGTGTTGCTGGTGAGCCTGCCGCTGACGCTGGTCAACAACGTCATCCCGCCCATGGTCGCGGAGTTGTTTACCACGCAGCGCCGCAACGAGCTCGAGCGGTTGATGCGTACCACGGCATCGATGATCGCCCTGCCTGCGTTGCTGCTGCTGGCGCTGCTGCTCGTGTTCGCGGGCGGCATCCTGACGCTCGTATACGGTGATTTCTATCGCGCCGCGGCACCGGTGCTGGCGATACTGGCCGTCGGCCAGGCCATCAATGTGTGGACAGGATCACCGGGTGTGCTGCTCTCCATGTCGGATCAGCAGGGCATGCTGATGCGGGCCAGCGTCGGCGGCGGCATGGTCGGGCTGGTCATCACACTGGCGCTGGCACGGGACTTCGGCGCGACCGGCGTGGCGATCGGCTATGCCGGCGGACTGGCGCTGCAGAATGTCGCGATGGCATGGATTGCCCGGCGCCGGCTGGGTATCCGGACCTATGCCGGACCCGGACACCTGCGGGATGCCTGGTACTGGCTGCGCGGCGAGCTCGCGCGCCGTGCGGTCCGGGGCGGTCCGCCCGCTGCCGCCGAACGGCTGCTGCGCCCGCTGGAGAACCTGTTCTGTGCCCTGGCGCGGACCCGGATCGTCGAGGGCTTCGGCGACGTCGGTGTGCTGCGGCTGCTCTGCGCACTCAACCGCCGCGGCTGTCTCCGGGGCGTCTATTTCCGCGCTACGCTGGTAGCGCCGGGGCCGGACACCACCGGTGCAACACTCGCGCGCTGCACCGGCGTGCCGGACCGGATTCCGCCGGACCGCGCCCTGTTGTTCGTGCCAACAGCCGCGGGGGCGGTACAGTCAGCGGCGCCTGCGGACGATGAGCTAGCAAGCGGCTACCTTGCCTTCCTGAAATCACTGCTTGCCAGGGGTTACACTATGGCGCTGATGACCTTGCCGGAGCGATCCGCCGGGCGTGCCCTCGCGCCGGCAGGCTGTGTGTCGGGCGGCCTTGGCAACGATACGCTGCGTCAATGGGCAGCGCACAACGGTGTCTACCTGATCGACCTGGATGCGAGCCTGGCCGAGCGGGCGAATGCCCCCAACGGCACCGCCGGCCATGCCGCGGGGGCTGAAGAAGTTGTTGATTATGAAGCATTATGTCTCGCGCTGTGCGAGCTGCTCGAGGGTGGCGGGTTCCGCGACTGGCTGCACGGCGCCAACCGTCCCAAGGGGAGTGCGACATGAGGCAGGCGGAGCAGCAGCCGGTGCGGTTCGTCACCGTTTCCACGCAGCGCAGCGGGTCCACCTGGCTGACGGATCTCCTGAACAGTCACCCCGACATCGCCAGCTACACTGAACTGCTGCTGCTCCAGGGCCGCGGCATTCCCGACTGGGGCCGCTACAAGGATATGACCTATTGGCAGACCTGGCGTGAGGATCTGCGCGGTACGGCGCGGTACGTGCGCCCGCTCGGGTTGTTCCGCTATCTGGACGAGGCCCTGTCGCGCCATGCCGACCGGCAGGCGGTGGGTCTGAAGCTGATGTACAGCCAGATCGTCCACTTTCCGGAAACGCTGCTCTACCTGCGGCGACGGCAGGTACGGATCATTCACCTGGTGCGGCGCAACGTGCTGGATGTCGTGCTGTCCGGCTTGGCGAAAAGCTCCCGCAAGGTCGCGCATGCGCAGGCCGGTGCCAGTGTCGAACAGGTGCGGCTGCAGGTGGACACCGCCTGGCTGCTGCGCCAGCTGTCCAGGCGCTGGCGCGACCAGCGCTGGTTCGGGCGGCTGCTGCCCCGTCTCGGTGTGCCCTGTGCAGAACTGGTCTACGAGGACATCGTGGCTGAACCGGCTCGGCTCGATGACTGTGTGCGGTTCCTGGGCTGCGCGCCCGCGCCGCTGGGTTCCGGGCTGACCAAGCTCAACCCGAGGAGTCATGCCGACCTGATCGGGAACCTGGAGGAGGTGCAGGCCACCCTGCGTGGTACACCGTTTGCCGGGATGTTGCGGGTGTAGTCCGATGTCCACGGGACGGATGCGGGAAGCAGCGGTCACGTACCTCGGGCGGGGTGCGGAAACGATTGCCGGGTTCAGGCATGTCCCGGAACATGCACGGTCGATCGGTGATGAAAGCCAGTAGCGGTTTCTATATTCCTTCGCTCGACGGGATCAGGGCTGTAGCGGCCATGCTGGTCTTCGTGGCGCATGCCGGCTGGCACGAGATCGTTCCGGGTGGTTTCGGTGTTACGGTGTTTTTCTTTCTGAGCGGTTATCTCATTACCACCCTGCTGCGTCGCGAGTACGAGCTCACCGGGGACGTGAATTTCAAGAATTTTTATCTGCGTCGCGTATACCGAATCTTTCCGCCTCTCTACATCGTGCTTCTGATCGGGTTCGTGCTGGCGACCACCGGTGTCTTCGAGCATGACATGCGTCCGGGTGCGGTGCTGGCGCAGGTGCTGTACTGGACGAATTACTATTTCGCTGCCTATGGCAACGCCTACTTCGTGCCGCACACCAGCATGTACTGGTCCCTGGCTGTCGAGGAACATTTCTATTTCGTCTTCCCGATGCTCTTTCTGGCAGCCGTCCGTCATCGCTCGTTGCGCGGCGCTGCCATGATCTTCGGATTGATCTGCCTGGCCGGACTGGCCTGGCGTTACTGGCTCGTACTCGGACTCGATGCAACAGAGATCTACACCTATCGGGCGACCGATTCCCGCTTCGATTCCCTTATGTATGGCTGCATCCTGGGTGTGTGGCAGAATCCGGTCCTGGATCCGGACTGGCGGCTGTCCACACGACGCAAATGGCTGATCTTGTGCACGGCGCTCGGTGCGTTCCTGTTTACCCTGCTGTACCGGGAGGAGGTGTTCAGGGAGACGCTGCGCTACTCGATCCAGGGTATTGCGCTCTTTCCCCTGTTCTGGCTCGCCGTGCGCTATCCCGAATGGTGGGTGTTCCGCTGGCTGAACTGGTCCCCGATACGGTTCCTGGGGACGGTTTCGTATACTTTTTATCTTTCACATGTCACGATGCTGAACCTTGCGAGCCAGTACCTGAATGCCCGGGGGATTGTGCTGGCGTTGCTCGGATTCGTAATGACGCTGGTCTTTTCCTCGTTGATGTACTTTGCCATCGAGAGGCCGATTGGCAGACTTAGAAGGAAACTGCACAAGGAATATAGATAAGCCTGCGGCCGTACCCGATATGACTCCCGTCCGCCGCTGTGCCCGGTGCCGGACAGGATGGCAGGGATCATGCCTGCAGGCCGCGTGCTGAGCGCAGCTGCCGCGAGCAGGGTCAAGCGCAGGTTGATGCCGAGATCGCTAAATGGACAATACAGTTTCAGTTTCTCAGAAGCACGATCAGCTCCTGTACCGGCAGCGCCATGGAATCCTGTTCCTGCTGTTCTCGATCTGGGTGCTGTCCTTGCCGTTCCACCGTTTCTCGATCGTGGCAACCTATTCGATCGACAACCTGTTGGCACCGTTCCTGTTCCTGGCGGCGGTTTTCCTGCCGCGATTGCGCGACCGGGTGGTGGCCATCCACCGGATCCGGGCGCTGCTGTTCGTGGTGGTGGTCTATCTCATGCACGGGGTGTCGCAGATCATCCCGGTCCTGGGGGTGCCGGATGTGTTCTGGCACGAGGCCTGGGCGGTACTGCGCAACGGCTTTTACTTCCTCGTGCCGGCCCTGTATATCCGCGACCTGTGGTCCTTCCGTGTCATGAAGCGGCTGCTGGTGGTCATTACCGTGCTGGGTGCCGTATCGGTCTTCCTGGTTGCAATCGGCGTCGTGCACCTGGAGGTGGAGCGCTTCGCCGAGAGCAGGATCGGCGTGGACTGGCTGCCCAAGTCGGTCGGCCTGTTCAGCAATTACGGCGACCTGTCCATCCTGTACGGTTTCGTCGCGGTGCTGCTGGTATCGCACAATCGCGGCGAACTCGGTTTCGGCTTGGGTACCCCCATCGGCAAGGTGGCGCTGTGGTCGGTGCTGTTGCTGGGGCTGGTCGGGGCGCAATCGCGTAACATGCTGTTCGGTACGCTGCTCGCCATCGGCGTGTACTGGGTCTGGCGCCGGCTGCAGGACATACGTGGCCCTCAGCGTGTCGCGTTTATCGGTGTGTTTCTGGCAGTCATCATCGCCCTGCCGGGTATGGTGGCGGTGTTCGGCGGCGCGCTGGTGGAGGGTGTCAGCACCCTGGGCGGTGCCAAGGCCGAGCATACGGCCACCGGCCGGCTGGAAAGCTATGCCCAGGCGATCAGCCTGATCGCCAGATATCCGTTCGGGGTAAGTTACCAGGAGTACGCCGTCTGGGGCGGCCTGATCTACCACGTCCACAACATGTGGCTGAAGTTGCTGCTGAACGGCGGCATCATCAGTATGTTTGCCGTACTGGCGCTGTTCTGGACGGCTTACCGTGGCGGCAGTCGCCCGGCGCGCCCGCCACTGCTGCCGGTCGAACCCGCGCTGGTGGTGGCGAGTACAGCGGCCGTTTTCATCGCGGTGGAGTTCTACCCGGGGCTGAGCGACATGATGTGGGTCATGCTGGGGACGCTGCTCAGTTTCAACTGGGTGCGCCGCACGCGCGCGGCGGAGGCGCCCGCGGCATGAGTGCGGTAACCCCCGTGTTCCTGCTGTCGCTGCCGCGTTCGGGCTCGACGCTGGCGCAGCGGGTACTTGCTGCGCATCCCCAGATCGCCACGGCGTCGGAACCCTGGGTGCTGTTGCCGCCGTATGCGGCGCTGGAGCCGGGGCTGTGCCGGGCGCGTTATTCGCAGGATACGCTGGTACAGGCGGTCGCGGATTTCTGCCGGGCCCTGCCGGACGGGGTCGCGGGCTACCATGCCGCCGTGCGCGCCTATGCCGCAGCGCTCTACGGTGGGCTCGCCGAACAGCAGGGGGCGCGCTACTTTCTGGACAAGACCCCGCGCTATCACCTGATTGCCCATCATCTGGTCGAAGCCTTCCCCGCTGCCCGCTTCATCCTGCTGTGGCGCAACCCGCTGGCCACACTGGGCTCGCGCATCCACAGTTTCGGCGGGGTGTGGCGCCTGCAGAACTACGAGGTGGACCTGTTCGATGGCCTGGCCAACCTGGTGCGGGTACAGGAGCAGTATGCTGACAGGTTGCACGTCATGCGATTCGAGGACATGGTGTCGCAGCCGGAGCGGGTGTTCAGGCAGGTGTTCGAATACATCGGGCTCGATTTCGATCCCGACTACATCCGAGCGTTTACCAGCGTTTCCCTGCAGGGCCGACTGGGCGATAAGACCGGTGCGGGGGAATACCATGCAGTGGACCGGGCGCCGCTGGAGAAATGGCTCACCACGCTGGCATCGCCGGTGCGCAGGGCCTGGTGCCGGCGCTATCTGAACTGGATCGGCGAGCGGCGGCTGCAAACCATGGGATACGACCTGGCGGAACTGGCCGGTCAGCTGGCTGCGGGACCGGGTTCCTGGCGTACGGTGCCGAGCGATCTCGTCCGCTTGCTATACAGTCGGCTGCGCACGCGTTCCGGCAACAATATGTCATAGGTTGCAGGCGATGAATTCCGGGAGCAATTTCCCCGCGCGGTTGCGGGATGTACTGACCGGCAGTGCCGGAGTTGCCGTGCCCGGCCGCCGGTTGCCGGTGTCCGGCGCTGCGAGCCGGCAGGGACGCAGGCCATGAACGGCACGCCGCTGCGCTGCGCGGTACTTGCAGTCGGTGACTTTCCGGAAGGCGGCGCGGCGTCGCAACGACTGCGTCTGCTGACCCGGATACTCGACACGGGGCTGGGCGAGGCAGCGCTGTGGCTGCTGCACCCGACCAGCAAGCAGCCCATTGCGGATAATCACGCGCTGGCAGGGGTCGCTGCAGACATCAGATTCCGCTATCTCAGCGGCAGGACGGTGAGGCCGGCGGGACTCGGTGGCGCACTGGTGGACACGGCAACCGGGATCCTGGCGAGTATCGGGGCGATTGCGGCGCCCCGCAGCAGGCGCCCCGACGTGCTTGTGGTGTACACCCCGCGGTTGTTCAAGTTCATTCTCCCGCTGCTGGCTGCGCGCCTGTTCCGGGTGCCCGTCATCGCGGAGATCTGCGAGATCAACAGCCAGGCGACCGGCGCCCCGGGCGGCTGGGGACTCAGGCGCTGGGTCAACAGCGGCGAGTCGCTGATGGAGTGGCTGCTGCCCCGGCTCACCGTCGGCGCGGTCGTGATCTCGACGCGGATCCGGCAGTATTACGCGCGACTCGGCATGCCTGCCGCCGACATGCTGTTGCTGCCGGTGCTCATCGATTACGCCCAGTACCAGGCGGGCGGCACCGAAGCGGTCGGCGGGCTGGAGGGGACCGAGTTCCTGCTCAATTCGGGCGCCTTCAAGGAAAAGGACGGACTGGAATTCGTGATCCGGGCGCTACGCGAGGTGCGCCGGGACCATCCCGGCCTGAAGCTGGTGTTTACCGGCCAGGCAAGTCCGGCAGCGCGCGCCAGCGTCTACGCCCATGCCGGGGCGGATGCGGAACAGTGGATTGTGTTTACCGGCTTCCTGTCGCGCGAAGCGCTCATCTGGTGCTACAAGCACGCGGCCGGGCTGCTGAGCTGCCGCTCGAACAGCGCGTATGCCAACTACGGGTTCCCGACCAAGCTCGCGGAATACCTTGCCTCGGGTACGCCCGTGATCGTCACCGACGTGGGCGACACGCGTGAATATCTCGACGAGAATTCCGCGTTCATCGCGGAACCTGAGAACGTGGAGAGCATCGCCCGCGCCGTACGCCTGCTGCTCTCGGACAAGGCCAGGGCGGGAGCGGTCGGTAACCGGGGGCGGGAGGTGGCGCGGCAGCATTTCGATTATGCCAGCCACGTGGAGGCGGTGGCCGATTTTGTCAGGCGCCGGATACGCCATGATGTCTGAGACCGGAAGCTGCGCTGCAGCCGTGCCGGCCCTGTGGACACGCAGCCGCGCAGGCGCTGCGGAAGCGGGAGTGTGCCCGTGTGCGGGATAGCCGGAATCCTGCATTTCGATGACCGGCCTGTCGACCGGCAGGTCCTGCAGTCGATGGCGCGTGTCGTCCGGCATCGCGGCCCCGACGCGGAGGGCGTGTATGTCGACGGCAATGTCGGCCTGGGGCACCGGCGCCTGTCGATTATCGACCTCTCCACCGGCCAGCAGCCGATGCAGAGCGGCGACGGCACGCTGGTGATCTCGTTCAACGGCGAGATCTACAACTACCGCGAGCTGCGCGCCGAGCTGGAGCAGGCCGGTGCGGAATTTGTCACGGATTCGGATACCGAGGTCATCCTGCAGGCTTATGCGGCATGGGGCATCGCCTGCCAGCAACGGTTCAACGGCATGTGGGCCTTCGCCATCTGGGACCGGCGGGAACGCCAGCTGTTCGTGTCACGGGACCGGGTCGGCGAGAAACCGCTGCACTATGCCGTGCATGGCGGGGCCTTCGTGTTCGCCTCGGAGATAAAGAGCCTGCTGGAATACGGTATCCCGGCACGGCCGCGGGCGGAGCTGTTCGAGATCTACCTGACGCTGGGCTACATACCCGCGCCGCATACCTTCTACCAGGACATCGTCAGGCTGCGGCCGGGGCATTACCTGCTGGCCAGGGATGGCAGGCTGACCGAGCACAGCTACTGGACGTTGCCGCAGCCGGACGAGCATGGCATGCGTACGTCCAGCCGCGAAGTATATGAGGAGTTCGCGGCATTGCTGGATGACTCGGTCCGGCTGCGCATGCGCTGTGACGTGCCGTTCGGGGCCTTTCTCAGCGGCGGTCTCGACTCCGCCAGCGTCGTGTCACTGATGGCCGACCACACGGAATACCCGGTCGAGACATTCACCATCGGCTTTGACGACCCGGCCTTCGACGAGCGGGCGCTGGCCCGCGATGTCGCGGCTGCGTTCCATACCTCGCACCACGAATACGTGGTAAACCCGGACGAGTTCGACGAGTCGCTCAACAACACCCTGCGCTGCTATGACGAACCCTTCGGCGATTCCTCGGCCTTGCCGACGAGCTATGTTTGCCGGCTGGCAGCGCAGCATGTGAAGATGGTGCTGACCGGCGACGGGGGGGACGAGGTGCTGTCCGGCTATCCCGCCTACCAGAGCGAGAAACTTGCGGCACGCTACCGGCGCATACCGGCCACGCTGCAGGCGCTGCTGCCCGGCGCGATCAACCTGTTCGCACGGCCGTTTTCGGGCCGGCTGCGCTACCGGCTGAACCGCATCGGTGGTGTCTGCAGTACGGCAGGCATGGGGTTCCTCGAACGCCTGGAGAGCAAGCTCGCCTATGTCGCGCCGGCAACGATCGGACGCTTGCTCGAGCGGCCGGGCGACGCCTGGCGGGCGCGGGATTTCCTGGCTGAGGTGATGCGTGGCTGCAGCTACGATGACCCGTTTTACCGGTTGATGTATTTTCATTTCATGGTATCGCTGCCGGACCGGATGCTGACCAAGGTGGACAGGATGAGTATGGCCTACTCGCTGGAGACACGGGTGCCGTTTCTCGATCACCGTCTCATCGAGTTCATGGCCGGCGTCGACAAAAACGTCAAGATGCCCGGGTACGACCGCAAGCACGTACTGAAACAGACGGTGGCGAAGGGCTTGCCGGACAGCCTGACCAAGGCGCCGAAAAAGGGCTTTGTCGCGCCATTGCGCGAATGGTTCAAGGCGGGCGAGTTCGATCTCCGCCTGGCCCGGCTGGAGCAGGGAGGGTCTGGACTGCGGACGGATGTGGTCAGGGATATCGTCACCGAAAACAGGCTTGGCAGACGCGACAACGGTAATTTTATCTGGATGCTGCTGCTGCTCGGGCAGTGGCTCGAGGGCATGGGGTAAGCGCGTGGCAGACGGTGCGGCGGTTGCAGATACGATCACTGGCAGGATTCTGCTGGTAGGGCCCTCCCTGCAGGACCAGGGCGGCGTCGCGAACTACTACAACGCCGTCTATCCCCGGCTCGGGATGCCGGGGCTGGATATCGACTACCTGCAGATCGGCAGCACACACGGGCGGCGGAGCGGCTTCCACGTGCTCGCCGACCAGTACCGGTTCTGGCGCAAGCTGGGCAGTTTCCGTCCTGATATCGTGCACCTGAATCCCTCGCTGGATCTCAAGAGCTTTCTGCGTGACGGCCTGTTTGTCCTGCTCGCGAAACTGCGCCGGAAGCCCGTGCTGGTGTTCTTCCGTGGCTGGCAGGAGCCGTTCGAACGCCAGGTGGAGGGGCGCTTCCGCCGTTTCTTCCGCATCACCTACCTGCGGGCCGATCGCTTTATCGTGCTGGCTTCGGCATTCGCGCGCAAACTGCGCGACTGGGGAGTGGCCGCGCCTATCGTGCTGGGAACGACCGCGGTGGCGGACGATATGCTGCAGGACCTGTCAGCGGCGGCCAAGGCGGAGCAGTTGCTCGCGGCGGGACCGGTGCGATTGCTGTACCTGGCGCGGCTCGAGCCTGACAAGGGTGTGCTCGAGCTGATCGATGCTGTCGTCTCCCTGCTGCAGGGCGGGGCTGATATCACGTTGACGATCGCGGGCGACGGCGCCGCGATGGAGCAGGTGCGGGCGCGTGTCGCGGCGCACGACCGCTTTCACGACCGGCTGCGGATCGCCGGGTACGTGCGCGGTGAACAGAAGGCGGAAGTGCTGCGCTCGCATCATGTCTACTGCTTTCCCACGCAATACGGCGAGGGCATGCCAAATTCGGTGCTGGAGGCAATGGCATTCGGCATGCCGGTCATTACCTGTCCGGTCGGCGGCATCAGTGATTTTTTCGAGGACGGGCGCATGGGCGCGTTACTGGACGGTAACCGTCCGGCTACGGTTGCACGCGCGATTGCAGCGGTCATCGCCGACCGCTCCCGGCTGGCGGATATGTCCCGCTACAATCACAATTATGCACGGGCGCATTTTCTCGCCTCCGGTGCGGCTGCTATGCTGCGTCAGCAGTACCGGGCCATGCTGGCAACCGCGACATCCGTCTGCAGCGCATGAATGCCATGAATTTCCAGGGGCCTTTGTTCATCATCGGGATGCCCCGCTCCGGGACCAAGCTGCTGCGGGGGCTGCTGAACCAGCACCCGCAGATCGGGATCCCGCCGTCGGAGACCGAGTTTTTCCCGTGGCTCGTCAGCCAGCGGGCGCGTTTCGGCGATCTCGGCGGGCAGGATGCCTTCCACCGTTTCTATGTCGAAATGGGCGACATCCACTATTTCCAGCGCATGCGCGAACTCGGCGGCGGCATTCCCGAGGAGGCGTGGTACCGCTCCTGCAGCACCTTCACACCGGCGGATCTGTTCGAGACACTGTTGCGGTACGACACCGCGGTGGCGCCGGGCAGCGGGCGCATCTGGGGCGACAAGAGCCCGTCCTATATCGGCCATGTCGCCCTGCTGAAGTCGCATTTCCCGCAGGCCCGTTTCATCCATATCGTGCGCGACGTGCGCGATTACTGCCTGTCCATGCGCCAGGCCTGGGGCAAGAACATGCTGCGCGCAGCCCAGCGCTGGTCCGACGGCGTGGGCTGCGCGGTTGCCGCCGGTGCCGAGCTGGGCGCTGCCTTCATGACCTTGCGCTACGAGGATCTGCTGGATGACGCGGAGCGGGAATTGCGGCGTGTCTGCCGCTTTCTCGGCACCGAGTATGCCGAGAACATGAGCGAATTGCAGGGCTCGGTCGAGAATCTCGGCGCCGCGCGGAATGCCAGCGGCATCAAGCAGGGCAACAAGTTCAAATACCTGCAGGATATGAGCCCGGCCACGCGCCAGCGGATCGAATCGATCTGCCGGCCGCTGCTGGAGCAATTCGGTTACGCATGCGAGTACCAGGGGCCGGTCCGGCGCATCGGCAAACTGCAGATGGGCGCCTACCAGGCGGCGGATGCCCTCAATCTGTTCCGCTTTCACGTGCACGAGCGGGGCCTGTTGCAGGGTGTCATGCTGGTCCTCAGCCTGTATCGCACCTCCGGCAATAGGCAGTCCTAGGCATGTGCGGCATCGCCGGATTCGTGACCAGTGCAGCGGGCGACAGTGCGGGCCTGTTGCGCGGCATGGCGGCTGCCATCGCGCATCGCGGACCCGATGACGAGGGATTTTTCGAGACCCAGACATCGACCGGCACCCGCCGGGTCGGGCTGGCGCACCGACGCCTGTCGATCATCGACCTGGGCAGCGGCCACCAGCCGCTCGGCAACGAAGACGGCAGCGTGCAGATCGTGTTCAACGGCGAGATCTACAACTTCCAGCAGCTGCGCCAGGAACTGCTGGCACGCGGACACCGCTTCCGGACGGCGTCAGATACCGAGACCATCGTGCATGCCTACGAGGAATACGGCGACGACTGCGTTGCGCATTTTCGCGGCATGTTCGCCTTCGCGATCTGGGACGCCGGGCGTGAACGCCTGCTGTTGGCGCGCGACCGTTTCGGCAAAAAGCCGCTGTACCTGTACCAGGATGGCGACACGCTGCTGTTCGCCTCCGAGATCAAGTCGCTACTGCGCTATCCGGCCTGCGTGCCGCAGGTGGATACCGCTGCGGTATGGGACTATCTCGCCTACCGATACGTGCCGGGACCCCGCACCCTGTTCCGCAATGTCCGCAAGCTCGCGCCCGGCGCTTGCGCCGTGTGGGAGCGGGGCGAGGTCAGGGAATGGAGCTGGTACCGGCCGCCCGACTGCACGCCGCGCGTGGCGGCGCTGCTGCCGTCCGATCCGGTGGGCAGCTTCCTGGAACAGCTCGAGGAGGCGGTCAGCATCCGCATGATCAGCGACGTGCCCTTCGGCGCGTTCCTGTCGGGCGGTATCGATTCCTCGGCCGTGGTCGGGCTGATGAGCCGTCACAGCGACCACCCGGTAAAGACCTTCTCGGTCGGTTTCGCGGAATCGGAATACAGCGAGCTGCGCTATGCCCGTACGATCGCCGATCAGTTCCACACCGACCACCATGAGCTGGTCGTCTCCCAGGACCACCTGATGGACGAGCTGCCGGCGCTGGTGCGCTACCGCGATGCGCCGGTGGCGGAGCCATCCGATATCCCGATCTATCTGCTTGCCCGGGAGGCGCGCAGGACGGTCAAGATGGTGCTGACCGGCGAGGGCAGCGACGAGTTTCTCGGCGGCTATCCCAAGCACGTCTTCGAGCGCTATGCGGCCGCCTACCAGCTGCTGCCCGCCGTCGTGCGCGGCGGCCTGCTGGAGCCGCTGGTACGAAACCTGCCCTACCGCTTCCGGCGGGCGAAAACGGCGATCGTCAACCTCGGCCTGCAGGACTGGCATGCGCGTATGGCGCGCTGGTTCGGTGCGCTTTCGCCGCGGGAGCGGGCGGCACTGGTGGCGCTGCGTCCCGGTCCGGATGCCGCTGTCGGCCGCGCCCTGCCAGCGCCGGACGCCGGCAACACGGCCCTGCGCCGGATCCTCTGCTTCGACCAGTGCAGCTGGCTGCCGGACAACCTGCTCGAGCGCGGCGACCGCATGACCATGGCCGCCTCGCTGGAGGCACGCATGCCGTTCATGGATCACGAGCTGGCCACCTTTGTCTCGGCACTGCCGGATCGCATGCGCGTACGCGGCCGCACGACCAAGTGGCTGCTGCGCGAGGCCATGAAGCGGTTGCTGCCGGCGCAGATACTCGAGCGCCCCAAGGTCGGTTTCCGCGTACCGGTGAATGAATGGTTGCGCGGTCCCATGAAGCATTATCTCTACGATCATCTCACCGGGACCGATTCCCGGACGGCGGGCTATTACCACCGTACCGAACTCGAGCGCATCCTCTCCGAGCATGTCGGCGGACGCCAGAATCACGAGAAGCTGCTGTGGTGCCTGCTGAACCTCGAACTCTGGCACCGCGAATACCGGATCGACGCGTGAACCGGCTCGGCTGGCTGGTCAACCGCCTGCGCGTGATGTCGCTGCGCGAGGTGCTGTTTCGCCTGCAACGGGCCGTGCTGCAGACGCTGGAACGTTACCGGGTCGGAACCGGATGGCAGCCGCTGCCGGCAGCCGCCGTCGCACCGCGGCTGGCGCTGTTCGGGGAAGATGCCGCCCTGCTGCAGCAGTGGCGTGCGGCGTTCCGTCTCGATGCGGACGGGCTGCAGGATTACCTGGACGGCCGGATAGGTTTCTTCGGCCACGCCCCGCTGGACATCGGCACGCCCGTGGCATGGCAGCGCGATCCCGTCACGCGTATCGAGGCGCCGCGCAGTTTCGGCAAGTCGATCAACTACCGTGACGACCGCTTGGTGGGCAATATCAAGTTCACCTGGGAGCTCGGACGCCATCAGCACCTGGTACCGCTGGCGGTGGCCTATGCCGTCAGCGGCGATGCGCGTTACCGCGCCGCGCTCGTCGGCCAGATCGAAGGCTGGATCGCGGACAATCCCTATGCGATCGGCATCCACTGGTGCAGTGCGCTGGAGGTGTCGCTGCGGCTGGTGTCCTGGGCGCTGGTGCACAGCCTGCTGGCGCTGCGCGACGGCACGGCCGGCCTCTTCGGGGCGGTGTCCGATCCGCACCGGCTGGGGGTGGCGCTCTACCAGCAGGCCTATTTCGTCCGGCATTTCCTGTCGCGCCATTCTTCCGCCAACAATCACCTGATCGGGGAACTGTGCGGGCTGTGGGTGGCGTGCCGGACCTTCGATCTGGGTGCGGCCGGCGCGGACTGGGGCAGCCTGGCGCAGCGGGAACTGGAGCGCGAGGCGCGCGCGCAGGTGCATCCGGACGGGGTCGATCGGGAACAGGCCAGCTACTACCACCTCTGGGTCCTGGAATACCTGCTGTTCTGCTGGCTCGTGGGCCAGCGCAGCGGGCAGGCGTTCTCGGCCGATTTCGCCGCGACCGTGCAGGCGATGGCGCGGTTTCTCGAGGATATCAGTCCGGACGGCGCCGCCCCGCCGCAGCTGGGCGATGCCGATGACGGCAGCGTGGCGCGGTTCGTGCCGGCGTGGAGCGCGCAGCCGTACCGGGAGATGCTCGCGGCGCAGCACGCGGTCTTCGGCGGCGCGCCGACGGCCGGCTGCGCGAAGGCGTTCTGGTACCGGGCCATGCTGCCGGCCGGCGCGCCGGCAATCGCGGCGCCGACGCGGACGCGCAGCTACCCGGTGGTTTACCCGCAGGGCGGCTATGTCATCCTGGGCGGGTCGGGTATGCATCTGGTATTCGATGCCGGTCCGCTCGGCTATCTCGGGATCGCGGCGCATGGCCATGCCGATGCGCTGAGTTTCTGTCTCGCCCTCGACGGCGCCTGGTGGCTGGTCGATCCGGGTACCTACGCCTATCACAGCGCGCCAGCCTGGCGCAGTTATTTCCGCGGTACGGCGGCGCATAACACCGTGCGGGTCAATGGTGCCGACCAGTCACGCATCGGCGGCGCCTTCCTGTGGTTGCAGAAGGCGGAGGCCACCCTGCTGGATTGCAGTAAAGTAAATGATAAACAGTATGTTAAGGCGAGCCACGACGGCTATGGTGCAATCGGTATCACCCATGTGCGCGAACTGGTCTGCCAGCCCGCAACGGGTGAGATCGAGGTGATCGATACCCTTGCGGGCGCGCTGCCGGAGGTGGCCGAGATCTACTTCCATTTCGCCCCGGACGTTCACGTACAGCGTGGATCTGCCGACAATGCCTGGACAGCCAGGCGGGAAGGCGGCGCGCGGGAACTGGTGCTGTACACTGATCCCGCATGGCAGTTCGCGGGCTTGCGCGGCAGTACAGACCCGATATCGGGATGGTATTCTCCGGCGCTGGAGGAAAAAGTGCCGGCCACGACACTGCGGGGGCAGGCTGCGGGCGCGTCGGCGCGCCGCTGCGTGACGCGCATGACCATCCGCGGCTGAATGTGGCGCAGGTCTTTCAAATAGTGGAAATAATCAAGGAAATATTATGAGAATCAGTATCTTCGGGCTGGGCTACGTGGGCGCGGTCTCGGCCGGTTGCCTGGCGCGGGACGGACATACGGTCATCGGTGTCGATCCCTACCAGCCCAAGGTAGACCTGATCAACGCCGGCAAGACCCCGGTGATCGAACGCGACATCGGTGAAATCATCGAGCGCGCCGTGGCCGACGGCCTGCTCAGCGCCACGCAGGACGTGCACCGGGCGGTACTGGAATCGGACATATCACTGATCTGCGTCGGTACGCCGAGTCAGGCCAATGGCAGCCTCGACCTCAAGTACGTGCGCAAGGTCTGCGCGGAGATCGGTGCCGCGCTGCGCGCGAAGCCGGAGTTCCATGTCGTCGTGGCGCGCAGCACCATGCTGCCCGGCAGCATGCGCTCGGTCGTCATACCCGCGCTGGAAGAGGCCTCGGGCAAACGCGCCGGCACGGACTTCGGAGTCTGTAACAACCCGGAGTTCCTGCGCGAGAGCACGGCGGTCTTCGATTACTACAACCCACCCAAGACCGTGATCGGGGAAACCGACACGGCAGCCGGTGACCGGCTGGCGAGCATCTACGCCGGACTTGATGCGCCGCTGGTGCGCACGTCGGTGGAGACGGCCGAGATGGTGAAGTACACCGACAACGTCTGGCACGCCCTCAAGGTCGGCTTTGCCAACGAGATCGGCAATATCTGCAAGGCGGTGGGGATCGACGGGCATGAGGTCATGGAGATCTTCTGCAAGGACACCAAGCTCAACCTGTCACCTTATTATATGAAGCCGGGTTTCGCATTCGGCGGTTCCTGTCTGCCCAAGGACGTGCGCGCCCTGACCTACAAGGCGCGGGCGAGCGATCTCGATGTGCCGATCCTCAA
Source organism: Pseudomonadota bacterium (assembly GCA_041395565.1). Classification (NCBI taxonomy): domain Bacteria; kingdom Pseudomonadati; phylum Pseudomonadota; species Pseudomonadota bacterium. Next base: position 477,029 of record JAWLAI010000003.1, read on the forward strand.
TGCCATACTTCCCAGCAACCAGAAGCAGATCGAGAAGGGCCTGGCCATGATCACCGCCAGGAACAGCCGGAAGGTCGGCATCCTGGGATTCAGTTTCAAGGCGGGGACCGACGACCTGCGCGAGAGTCCGCTGGTCGAGGTGATCGAGCGGCTGATCGGCAAGGGCTATGACATCCGGCTGTACGACCGGAATGTCAGGATCGCGAGCCTGGTTGGCGCCAACCGGGATTACATCCTGAATCACATACCGCACATCTCGAAGCTGATGGTCGACAGTATCGATGAGGTGCTGGCGCATGCCGACACCATCGTGATCGGCAACGGCGCGGATGAATTTCGCGCCGTGGCGGAGCAGGTGCCTGCCGGCAAGAGCATTGTCGATCTGGTCAGGATAACCGGCCGGCGCTCCTCGTCCGAGGAAGGTTACGACGGAATCTGCTGGTAGTCGCGGGTATCGCCATGGCAGCAGGCAGCAACAGGCAGCGACGTGTCCTGATTATCGTCGAAAATCTGCCATCCCCGTTCGACCGGCGCGTGTGGCAGGAGGCGACCACCCTGCGGCAGCATGGCTACGGTGTCGCCATCATCTGCCCGGTCGGCAAGGGTTATGAGAAGAAATATGAGGAAATCGACGGCATCCACATCTATCGGCACGGCCTGCCGCTGGAAGCCGAGGGCGCCCTGGGCTATCTGCTGGAGTACTCGACGGCGTTGTTCTGGGAGTTCGTGCTGGCGTGGAAAGTGCTCTTGCGGCATGGTTTCGATGCCATTCACGCCTGTAATCCGCCCGACAACATCTTTCTCATCGGCGGTTTCTTCAAGCTGCTCGGCAAGAAGTTCCTGTTCGACCACCATGACATCAATCCCGAGCTGTACGAGGCGAAGTTCGGTCGCCGCGACTTCTTCTACCGGGTGATGCTGGCCTGGGAACGCTGGACATTCCGCCTTGCGGATGTTTCCATCGCGACCAACGAGTCCTATAGGAAGATCGCGATCGAGCGCGGCCGCATGGACCCGGAGCGGGTTTTCGTGGTGCGTAGCGGGCCGAAACTGGAACGCCTGCGCATACTGCCGCCATCGCCGGAACTGAAGCGGGGCAGGAAATACCTGGTCGGCTACGTCGGCGTGATGGGCCGGCAGGAAGGTATCGACTACCTGCTGCAGGCCTTGCGGGTCATCGTCCAAGACCGCAAGCGCACGGATGTGCACCTGGGCCTGGTGGGGGGTGGCACGTCACTGGAGGAAATGAAGGCGCTGGCTGCAGAACTGGGAGTCGACGATTACGTGACGTTCACGGGGCGTGTCCCCGACGCGGAGATGCTGGCCATGCTGAATACCGCGGATGTCTGCGTCAACCCGGATGTCGCCAACGAGATGAACGACAAATCCACGATGAACAAGATCATGGAATACATGGCCCTCGGCAAGCCCATCGTGCAGTTCGACCTGACCGAAGGGCGCTTTTCGGCGCAGGAGGCATCGCTGTATGCCCGCAGGAACGATGTCGTCGATCTGGCCGACAAGATCCTGTATCTGCTGGACCGGCCGGAAGACCGCGAGCGGATGGGCAGGTATGGCAAGCAGCGCGTGGAAGACGTGCTGGAATGGCGACACGAGGAGCCCAAGCTGCTGGCGGCTTACGCGGCCCTGTTCGCCGGCTGATGCGAGGTAAGTGGCGATGGAACAACACGCACAACAGCAAACGTTATGGAAATCCCCGGCAACCTTCTGGCTGTTGCTCGGTGTCGTCGTCGCTTTGGGTGGCTATGCCTTCTACGACACCATCGCGGACATGGTCTACCGCTGGAATACCAAGGAAGAATACGGCTACGGCTATCTGATTCCGGTGATCACGCTGTTTCTCATCTGGCAGCGCAAGAACCAGCTTGCTGCCATGCGGTTTTCCGCGTCGTGGGCAGGGCTGGTGCTGGTCGCGCTTGGCGGGGTGCTGTTTTTCCTGGGTGCGGTCGCCACCACGCATACCCTGTCGCAATACGGCCTGGTGGTGACGGTGCTCGGCGCGGCACTGGCGCTGCTCGGCTGGGAAGCGTTCAAGATCGTCATGGTGCCGCTGGCGTTGCTGTTTTTCATGGTGCCGCTGCCGCCGTTCATCTACAACACGCTGTCGACCAAGCTGCAGTTGCTCTCGTCCGAGATCGGTGTTGCCGTGATACGGCTGTTCGGTATCAGCGTCTACCTCGAGGGTAACGTCATCGATCTCGGGTCCTACAAGCTGCAGGTGGTCGAGGCCTGCAGCGGCCTGCGCTACCTGTTTCCCCTGGTCTCGCTGTCCTTCATCACGGCGTACATCTACAGGGGGGCGTTCTGGAAGAAGGCGGTTATCTTCCTGTCCAGCATCCCGATAACCGTGCTGATGAACAGTTTCCGCATCGGGGTCATCGGCGTCCTGGTCGAATATGGCGGGCCGGAGCAGGCGGAAGGCTTTCTGCATGACTTCGAGGGCTGGATCGTCTTCATGGCATGCATCGCGATCCTGATCCTTGAAATGGCCTTGCTGGCCAAGGTCGGTTCGCAGCGGCAGAGCCTCGCGGAGACCTTTGCCATAGACTTTCCCGAGCCGTTGCCGGCGGCAGTCGGGAAACAGGTGCGCGGCATTACGCGGTCTTCCTGGTTCGTGCCGGTGCTGGTTGCAGTGATTGCGGCAGCCAGTTTCTATGTGCAGGGGCGTGTGAATATCATCCCCGAGCGTCGGATCTTCGCCGAATTCCCCTTGCGTATCGCAGAGTGGTCCGGCACCACCTCGCAGGTCGAGGAAAATATCCTGGCGTCCCTGAAGACCGAAGACCAGCTGATGTCGGATTACCGCAATGATCGCAACGAGAACATCAACCTGTGGATCGCCTACTATGCCGATCAGGCCGCGGGTTCCGCCGCGCATTCGCCGCGCGCCTGCATACCCGGGGGCGGGTGGCTGATCAAGGATCTCTCGCAGCGCACTGTCGACAGCGTACGCGTGAACGGCCGTCCGCTCCGGGTGAACCGCCTGGTCATCAAGAAAGGCGATTACACCCAGCTCGTCTATTACTGGTTCCAGCAGCGCGGGCGCGATATCACCAACGAGTGGATGGTGAAATGGTTTCTGTTCTGGGACGCGCTTACCCGCAACCGGACCGATGGTGCGCTGGTGCGGTTGACGGCACTGGTCGCACCCGGCGAGGACCTGGCCCGGGCGGACCAGCGGCTGGTCACGTTTGCCGCTGCGGTGGTTCCGCAACTGGCGGAATATATTCCGGATTGACGGCCCATGGCGACAGGCAGCGACAACCGTTGGCTCGGACAATCTGTAACAGGGGAAGCAGGCAGGATCGCTGCGTGTCATGGGTAGGACAGCCAAGCTGAAGCCGAATCACGATGCTGTTTGAAACTGCAAGCCACCCGGTGGTCGATTTCTACGGCGATATCACGGCGCTGGCCGAATCCGCCGTGCTGGTCAATCCGATCACCCTGATTCTGCCCATGATCGCGGCGCTGGTCATCAGCATGGTCGTGATACCGGTCATGGTGCGCCTGGCGCCCAGGCTGGGGCTGATCGACGAGCCGGACCCGCGCAAGGTGCACGTGCAGCCGGTACCCAGGGTCGGCGGTTTCGGCATCTTCCTGGGATCGATCCTGCCCGTCGTGCTGTTGCTCCCGATCGACCAGACGCTGGCTGCCTACATCACCGGTTCCATCATCCTGTTCATGTTCGGGGTGATGGATGACAGCCTGGAGCTCGGACATTACGTCAAGTTCATCGGGCAGTTTCTGGCGGTGATCATCGTGGTGTATTGGGGCGATGCCTACGTCACCCGGCTGCCCTTCCTGCAGAATGAACTGCTCGGTGAAACCGCGGGCAGGCTGTTCACCGTCTTCGCGATGGTCGGCATGATCAATGCGATCAACCACTCTGACGGTCTGGATGGTCTTGCCGGTGGCGAGGCGCTGCTCAGCCTCTGCTGCATCGCCTGGCTGTCCTACCTTGCGGATGGCGCCTCCGTTGCGCTGATTGCCCTGGCGCTGGTCGGTGGCGTGCTCGGCTTCATGCGCTACAACACCTATCCGGCGATCATCTTCATGGGCGACAGCGGGAGCCAGTACCTGGGTTTCACACTGGGATTTCTGGCCGTGCTGCTGACCCAGCAGGTCAACCCGGCACTGAGCCCGGCCTTGCCGGCACTGATACTCGGCCTGCCGATCGCCGACATCATCGCCGTGTTCGCCCAGCGTATCTACCAGAAGATGAACTGGTTCCGGGCGACCAGGAACCACATACACCACCGCCTGCTGGATCTCGGCTTTTACCACTACGAGTCCGTGGTCATCATTTATTCCATCCAGACGCTGCTGGTTGTCTGTGCCGTGCTGCTGCCGTACGAGGCCGATAGCGTGGTGCTCGGCTTGTATCTGGGCATTGTGGCAATGATTTTTGTGTTGCTGGTGCTGGCGGAGCGCGGTGGCTGGCGTGTCCACAGGATGGCGGGGGGGCTGGCGGCCACTGAACCGCTGCAGTCCGGCTGGCTGGGTTCGCTGCCTGCCAGGGTATCCTACTGGACACTCGTGCTCGGCCTGTCGCTGTTCCTGGTATCCGGTGCGCTGATCGCGACAGAGATTCCGCCCGATTTCACCCTGCTGGCCATGGTCATGACCGGCTTGATGCTGGTGCGGCTGAGTGTCGCCAGCATGGCGAGGTTTTTGCCGTTGCGCGCAATCTGCTATATGGCGATCGCCTTCGTCGTCTACCTGGTCAATACGTACCAGCCGCCATACCTGTCGGGCGCGGATCCCGTCACCTATATCTTCTTCGGTCTCATGGTGGCGGCGATCGCATTCTCGATACGCTTCGTGGAACGGGGGAGCTTCAGGCTCACGCCGACGGATTTCCTGGTCATCATCGCGATCGCCTCGCTCGCGATCCTGTCCGGTCGGGGTATCGTCGACAGTGCCATCACCGCCATCACACTGAAGTCCATTATCCTGTTCTATGGCTGTGAACTGGTACTGAACAGGATCCGCTACCGCTGGAATGTCTTCACCATCTCCGCCCTGCTGGCGTTGGTCGTGATCAGCCTGCGTGGCATGGGTTTGCTGTCTCTACACATCTAATGGCTGTCAACGGGCATCTTATGAACAAGTCAAAAGTAGCGCTGATCACCGGCATCACCGGACAAGACGGCTCCTATCTGGCGGAATTCCTCCTGGAAAAAGGGTATTTGGTACACGGCATCAAGCGCCGGGCGTCGTCGTTCAATACCGATCGCATCGATCATCTCTACCGTGATCTGCACGAGAAGAATGTCCGGTTCGTCCTGCACTACGGGGACCTGACCGATTCGACCAACCTGATCCGGATCATCCAGGAGGTGCAGCCGGACGAGATCTACAATCTGGCGGCACAGAGTCACGTCGCGGTTTCGTTCGAGACGCCGGAATACACGGCCAATGCGGATGCACTCGGAACCCTGCGTCTGCTCGAGGCGATCAGGATACTCGGGCTCGAGCGCAAGACGCGCTTCTACCAGGCATCCACCAGCGAGCTGTTCGGCAAGGTGCAGGAGATTCCGCAGAAGGAAACCACTCCCTTCTATCCGCGCAGTCCGTATGCCGTGGCCAAGCTGTATTCCTACTGGATCTGCGTGAACTACCGCGAGGCCTACGGCATCTATGCCTGCAACGGCATCCTCTTCAACCACGAGTCGCCGGTACGCGGCGAGACCTTCGTCACGCGCAAGATCACACGCGCGATCGCACGCATCAAGCTCGGCCTGCAGGACAAGCTCTTCCTGGGTAATCTGGATTCGTTGCGCGACTGGGGGCATGCCAAGGATTACGTCAGGATGCAGTGGCTGATGCTGCAACAGGACGAGCCGGACGATTACTGCATATCGACCGGGGTGCAATATTCGGTGCGTGACTTCGTCAACGCGGCGTGCCGGGAGGTCGGCATCGAGCTGCGCTGGGAAGGGCGTGGTGTGGAGGAGCAGGGAATCGATGTGCACAGCGGCCGGGTGCTGGTCGAGGTCGACCCGCGCTACTTCCGCCCGACCGAGGTCGAGACGCTGCTGGGCGATTCCACCAAGGCGCGCGAGCGCTTGGGCTGGGTGCCGGAGATCACCCTGGACGAGATGGTTGCCGAGATGGTGCGCGAGGATCTGAAGATCGCCGAGCGGGATGAGTTGTGCAAGCGGGAAGGTTTCCAGACCTTCGATTATCATGAATGACATCCGTACCTGCGCGCAGGGTGCGGCGGGATGTGCATGGACGCGCGCGCGGTCCGCGCGTCTCCAGGACACTGACCTCCGGCCTGCTGCGCGCGGATATTGAGCTGTCGGCTACCGGGTGAGCTATGGAGAAGAACGCAAAGATCTATGTCGCCGGGCATCGCGGGCTGGTGGGATCCGCCATCGTGCGCTGTCTGCGCAGCCACGGCTACGATAACCTGGTAGTGCGAACCAGCAGGGAACTGGACCTGCGCGAACAGGCGGCGGTGCGCGAATTCTTTGCCGCCGAAAGGCCGGACTACGTGGTTCTTGCCGCGGCAAAGGTCGGCGGCATCCTGGCCAATGACACTTACCCCGCGGATTTCATCTACCAGAATCTCATGATCGAGGCGAATGTCATCGAGGCGTCCCGGGTCAACGGTGTGCGCAAGCTGCTCTGTCTGGGCAGCACCTGCATCTACCCGCGTATGGCGCCGCAGCCCCTGAAGGAGGAGTACCTGCTGACCGGGCCGCTCGAGACGACCAACGAGTGGTATGCCGTCGCCAAGATCGCCGGCATCAAGCTGTGCCAGGCCTACCAGCGTCAGTATGGATGCAGTTTTATCTCGGCCATGCCGACCAATCTGTACGGCCCGGAGGACAACTTCAACCTCGAGACGTCCCACGTCATGCCGGCGCTGATCCGGAAATTCCACGAGGCCAGGGTCGGCAACATGCCTGCGGTGACGGTCTGGGGCAGCGGCAGGCCCAGGCGCGAGTTCCTGCATGTCGACGATTGCGCGGATGCCTGTCTGTTCCTCATGCAGCATTATGACGGCGAGGAGATCGTCAATATCGGCGTCGGTTCCGACCTGTCCATCGCCGAACTGGCGGACCTGCTGCGGCGGGTGGTCGGGTATCCGGGCGAGATCCATTACGACACCGACAAGCCTGACGGGACGCCGCGCAAGCTCGTGGACGTCAGCCGTCTCAACGCGCTTGGCTGGCACGCGCGCATTCCGCTGGCCGCAGGCGTCGCCTCCACGTATCAGTGGTTTCTGGATCACGTCGCCGGGCACTGAAGCGCAGCGCCGCCGCCGTGCCCGTACGCAGACCCGCACTGGGCGGCGGCTGCGGGAAATACTGCTTTCAAGTGTCGGCAAGATTGGTAGGATACGGAATCCTACAAATTTGCCGGCTGGTTTGACTATCCGTCTGACGGTAGACTTGAATATAATCAAAAATAATCAACGAGTTGAAAACTGTCCGCTGATGTGACAGCCCCCGGCCGGCGCCGGGCGCGCAGAATGATCGGCATCCCGAAACGCATTCCCATGGAGGCACGCATGTTATTCCTGAACAAGCGCAACGGACTGGTTGCGATGCTGTTGGTCGCGGCAGTCCTCGCCGGCTGTGGCGGCGCCGAAGAACGCAAGGCGAAGTACCTCGAGCGCGGCAAGGTCTATTTCGAGCAGCAGAACTACGACAAGGCCGGCGTGGAATTCAAGAATGTCCTGCAGATCGATCCGAAGACCGCAGCGCCCTACTACTACCTGGGACGCATGGCCGAACAGGAGCAGGAGTGGCGCAAGGCTTATGAGTACTACAGCAAGGCCGTCAATCTCGGCCCCGAATTGCTCGATGCGCGCATTCGTCTCGGCCGCTTTTACCTGCTGGCTGGCGAACTGGATGAGGCCGGGGCGCAGGCTGACGAGGTCATCGCGCAGGACGCGGGCAACACGGACGCCTTGACGCTGCGCGCCTCCATCCTCTACCGGCACGACCAGGTTGAGGAGGCTGTGGCGTTATTGCAGCAGATTCTGGCCCGGGCCCCGGGCGACGAGGGTGCGGCCGGGCTGCTATCCGGTATCTACGACAGGCAGGGCAAGGAAGACGAGGCCACCGGCATCCTGGAAACCGCGGTCGGGAGCAACCCGTCCAGCGTCGTGCTGCGCATGAATCTGATCAAGGTCTATATCAAGCGGGAAGAGAATGACAAGGCGGAGGCGTTGATGCTGGCCCTCGCAAAAGAACATCCCGGCGAATTACAGTACATAGTGAACCTCGCGTCCTTCTATACCAAGAACAACCAGAACGACAAAGCGGAGGCCATCCTGCGCAAGGCGATCGCGGACAAGCCGGAGGATCCGCAGAACTACCTGCTGCTGGTCGACTTCCTCAAGAACACCCAGGGCCAGGACCGGGCCATCACGGAGCTCGAGTCACTGGTCAAGTCGAAACCCGACATGGCGCAACTGCAGTTCGCCCTGGCTGGGTTGTATGCGGCTGCCGGCCGCACCGAAGAGACGGAAGCGGTCTACCGGGCACTGATCGACAAGTACGGGACCGAGCCGCAGGGGCTCAAGGCGCGCTTGGCACTGGCGGTATTACGGGTGCAGGCGGGCAGGAACGACGAGGCCAGGACCCTGCTCGAACAGGTACTCACCGAGAATCCGCAGGACAGCGGGGCGCTCATGCTGAAAGGCCGCATGCAGCTGCAGGACGAGCAGTACGCCGACGCGATCGTCACCTTCCGTTCCGTACTGAAGGATCAGCCCGATTCCGTGGACGCGCTGACCTTGCTGGCCACGGCCCACAAGGCCAATGGCGAGGACGGGCTGGCGCTGGAAAACCTGTCCCGTGCCGTCGAAGTTCACCCCCAGAACGTCGATGCCTGGCTGCGACTGGCCAAGTTCGTGGCCGACAGCGGCGACCTGGAACGGGCGCTGGAGCATATCAACACCGCGTTGAAGGTGCAGCCCGACAATACCATGGCCCTGAAAGGCAAGGCCGAGCTGCTGGCGCGGCTCGGGCGTATCGGGGAGGTGGAAGAGACCCTCACCAAGCTGGAGCAGGCCTCGCCGGAGAGCGGTCTGGGCGCCATCGGTAAAGCGCGCCTGTACAAGCAGCAGAAGAAATACCCGGAGGCCCTGGCAGCCTACGAGGACGCCCTGGCGCGCGAGCCCGATTCCGTGCTGGCGCTGACGGAGCTGGTCAGTACCGAGATCGAGACCGGCAAGGTCGAGGAGGCGGTCCAGCGACTCCAGGCCATCCTGGCCGCGAAACCCGACCATCCTGTGGTGCACTACCTGCTGGGAAACGCCTATCTCGCACAACGGGATTTTACCGCCGCGGAAAAGGAATTCGGCCTGCAGCTTGAGCAGAACCGCGCCAGCGCCATGGTGTATCGTCAGATCGCGGCCGCCCGTCTGGGCCGGGGTGATCGGGCCGGCGCGATCTCGGTCCTGCGCGAGGGATTGCGGGAAGTGCCCGCTGACGTTGGCCTGCTGCTGAACCTCGTCTCCGTCTACTCCGAGAGCGGGGATCTCGACGCGGCTGCAAATGTCTACAAGGAGGGCATCAGTGCGGCGCCGAAGGACATCCGCTTCCAGCTCGGTCTGGCCACGATCTATGAACGCCAAGGGAAATTCGAGGATGCGATTGCACTCTACGAGGAGATACTCCAGCAGGCCCCGGATAACCTGATCACGATAAACAACCTGGCGGTGCTGTTGTCCGAACGCAGGACGGACGAGGCGAGCAACCGGCGTGCGCTGGAACTGGCGCAGCGACTGGCGGAGAGCAAGCAGCCGACGCTGCTGGATACGCTGGGCTGGATCTATTACCGCGTGGGTAATTACGACAAGGCGGCCGAGGTGCTGGCCAGCGTGGTCGAACAGGCCCCCGACGTGGCCATTTTCCGTTACCACCTGGGTATGACCTACTACCGCCAGGGTGACCTGCGCGCGGCGCGTGAGATCCTCTCCAAGGCCGTTGGGCAAGACGAGCGCTATGACGGCGTAGAGGAGGCACGCCGGGTGTACGCGGAGATCCGCAACAAGACCTGACCCCCGCCGGTCCTGCGGCATTGCCGCAGGACCGGCATACCCGCCCGCCGCGCACGACCCGGCATCTGGCTTGTCCCGGTTCGCACCAAGTATGATTGTCACTAGAGCCTATCGCATATTCCCCCGTGGCCGCGGCTCGCGCGGGAGTGTGAGATAGGTGCCAGGCAACTCCAGTCCCTTTCGACAGGTGCAGCAGGTGTCAATGCGTGAATAATCTCGGCGTGATCAGCTATGGCAGCGGGGCGGTGCTGTTTCTGGTGCTGACCCTGGTGCTACTTACCGGGCAACAGGGCAGGTCGCACAAGAACGCCTTCAAGTTTGCCGCGGTCGCCACCACGGTCTGGCTGGGATTCACCGCCCTGGCCATACAGCAGCAGGCGGCATTCGTTTCCTACCTGGTCGAGCCCGTGCGCAGTTTCTCGCTGCTGTTGTTCCTCGGGCATATCCTGATGTCATCCGTCACCGATACCAGGCTCGCGCACCGGCGCTTCCGTAACATGACCGCGCTGGCTGCAGGCTACACCTTGCTGGTGCTCGGTATCGTGCTGTACCGCCTGTTCGCCTGGCCGGTCCCAACCAGTCTGCTGGGCTTCGACATACTCTACGCCTGCCTGCTGCTCATGGCTGTCGGCGGTCTCGTGCTGGTCGAGCAGATCATGCGCAATGCCCATGTGGAATCGCGCCGCGCTGTAAAGTATCTCTGCATCGGCCTGGGTCTCATTTTCATCTTCGATTTCTACCTGTATTCCACCGCGCTGATGTTCCAGGGCCTGGATCTCGCGGTCTGGGAGGTGCGCGGCTTCGTCAACGGCATGGCCGTGCCGGTGCTCGCGGTCGCCATCGCGCGCGATCCGCGGCTGTCGCTCGATATCTTCGTTTCGCGCCGCATGGTCTTTCACACCACGGCGCTGCTGGCCACGGGTATCTACCTGCTGGCGATGGGCGGTGGCGGCTACTATATCCGCAACCACGGCGGGGAGTGGGGGACGGTATTACAGATACTGTTCCTGTCGGGCGCCGGGCTCATTCTGCTGGTGCTGGTCTTCTCGGGGCGGGTGCGGGCCAGCATGCGGGTGCTGATCAACAAGCACTTCTTCCATTACAAGTACGATTACCGCGATGAATGGTTGCGCTTCATCCGGACCCTGTCATCGGGCCAGCCGGACGACCGGTTGCGGGAGCGCGCCATCCACTCGATCGCCGAGATCATCGAAAGCCCGGGCGGCGTGCTCTGGATGCGCCAGATGAACCGTTTCGAACCGGTGGCGAACTGGCAGATGAAGGTTTCCTCCGGCGATACGGTCGATGCCGATCATCCTCTGATCAAGTTCATGCTGGCGCGTGAGTGGCTCATCGACATCGACGAATTCGAACGCGATCCGGAACTGTATGCCGGGCTGGCCCTGCCCGGATGGCTGCAGTCGATGCCGGGCGCCTGGCTGGTCGTGCCGCTGATCGTGCATGACAGGATGCTCGGCTTCATCGTGCTGGCGCGCTCGCCCGCCCAGCATCACTTCAACTGGGAGGACTCCGATCTGGTCAAGACGGCCGGCCGCCAGGTCGCCGTGCACCTCGCCCAGCTCGAGGCGTCCCAGGCCCTGGCCGAGGCCAAGCAATTCGAGGCCTGCAACCGGCTGACCTCCTACGTCATGCATGATCTGAAGAACCTGATCGCCCAGCTCTCGCTGGTGGTTACCAATGCCGCCAAGCACAAGGGCAATCCCCTGTTCATGGAGGACGCCATCACCACGGTGAACAACTCGGTGCAGAAGATGAACCGCCTGCTGGAACATTTACGCAGCGACGCGATCCAGGCCCAGGAATCCGCTCTGGTCGAGGTCTGCGCCCTGCTGGGCGAGGTCGTGAAGACCATGTCCGCAAACCGCCCTGTCCCCAGCCTCGATTGCCAGGCCACCGGCATCCATATCATTGCCAACCAGGATCGTTGCGCGGCTATCATCGGACACCTCATCAGAAATGCCCAGGATGCGACCCCGGAAGACGGACAGGTCATCGTGCGGTTGTTCAAACGCGCCGATCGCGCCATCATAGAGGTGCAGGATACGGGAACCGGGATGGACGAAAGCTTCATCAAGGAACGTCTGTTCCGTCCCTTCGAGAGTACGAAGGGAAAGGCCGGGATGGGGATAGGCGTCTACGAGGCGCGCGACTACATCCACAAGATGGGGGGGGATCTCGAGGTGCTCAGCCGTGTCGGCGAGGGCTCCACGTTCAGGATTCGGCTGCCCATTAGCGAAGCTGGCTGAAATATCGTAAAGTGGTGTGATTACAAGACGATATATCCACGATGGACGCACCTGCCCGAAAACTGCTGGTAATCGAGGACGATCCGGGGCTGCAGACGCAGCTGCGCTGGTGTTTCGAGAATTTTGACGTGGTCATCGCCGGAGACCGCGACAGCGCGCTCACGGCGTTGCAGCAGCACCAGCCCCCGGTCATCACGCTCGACCTCGGTCTGCCGCCGGATGCGGAGGGCACCGCCGAGGGATTTGCCCTGCTCGGCGACATCCTGCTCAAGGCGCCGCATTCCAAGATCATCGTGGTGACGGGCAACAATGATCGTGAACACGCCACCCGTTCGGTGGCGATGGGTGCGTACGACTTCTTCTATAAGCCCATCGATGCTGACATGCTGGAGTTGATCGTCAACCGTGCCTACCGGGTCTTCGAGCTCGAGGAGGAGAACCGCCGCCTGAGTACCCGGCACGCCGAATCGCCGCTGGAAGGCGTGATCACGGGCAGCGACAGCATGCTGCAGGCCTGCCGCACCGTCGAGAAGGTCGCACCGACCGATACCACGGTGTTGATCCTCGGCGAATCCGGCACCGGCAAGGAACTCCTGGCGCGTTCCCTGCACGGCCTGAGCGCGCGGCACGAGAACCGCTTTGTCGCGATCAACTGCGCTGCAATCCCCGAAAATCTGCTGGAAAGCGAGTTGTTCGGTTACGAGAAAGGCGCCTTCACCGGCGCCGCCAAGCAGACGCCGGGCAAGATCGAGACGGCATCCGGCGGTACCCTGTTCCTCGACGAGATCGGCGACATGCCGCCGCCGCTGCAGGCCAAGCTGCTACGCTTCCTGCAGGAGCGCGTGATCGAACGGGTCGGCGGCCGCAAGGAGATACCGGTCGACGTGCGCGTCATCTGCGCAACGCACAAGGACCTGCACGAGCTGATTCGCGCCAACCAGTTTCGCGAAGACCTGTACTACCGGATCAGCGAGGTCACTATCTCCATACCCTCGCTGAAGGACCGCGAGGGGGATGCGCTGCTGCTGGCACGGGTGTTTCTCGAGCGCATCAGCAGGCAGCAGGGCAAGAAGGGCTACCGGTTCAGCCCCGACGCCATGGCCGCGATCGAGAACTACGGCTGGCCCGGTAATGTCCGGGAGCTGGAGAACCGGGTCAAGCGCGCTGTGATCATGGCTGAGAACAAGCAGATCACGGCGCAGGATCTGGAACTCGGCGGCGGCTCGCCGGACGAGCTGGCGACATTCAACCTGCGCGAGATCCGCGACCGCTGTGATCGCCAGGCGATCGTGCGTGCGCTCAATCACGTCGGCGGCAAGGTCTCGCAGGCGGCTGACCTGCTCGGCATCAGCCGGCCGACCATGTACGACCTGCTGCGCAAGTTCAACCTCAAGCCGAAATAAAACCGGTATTGCGCCAGGACGTGAAGGCGCCCGGAAATAACCAGTGCCATAGGGTGCAGCCGCGTAGCGGGTTCCACCGGCGGGATGAATCCACTGCGCCGGCGTAAGAGCCGTTTAGGACCAGGCCGGGAATGACGGAACCGCGTTGCGTTCCGACCTACATGTCTGGTGCGTGGCCCTGTGGCACCATTTATTTCCTCTGTGTTCTCTGTGGCGTTGCTTTTCCTTGCGTCCTGGCGCGTGACTTATTTGCCGAATGTCACCTCCAGGTGCTTGAGAAAAGCATCCGCATCCTTGAAGCCCACCAGTCGCGAGTTGCCGATTTCCTTGCCCGAGTCGTCGAAGAACATGATCGCTGGCGGTCCGAAGATGCCGAAGTGCTTGTACAGCGCCTTGTCCAGGTCGTCATTGGGAGTGACGTCGGCCTGCAGCAATACCGTGTCAGCCAGTGCGGCCTGAACCTCCGGGTTACTGAAGGTAAAATGCTCCATCTCCTTGCAGGACACACACCAGTCGGCATAGAAGTCGAGCATCACGGTCTTGCCCTGCGCTGCGGCCAGCGCGGCGTTGAGGCCGTCGATGCCCTTGATGTGCTGGAACGCCAGGCCTTTCTGCTCTTGTTGCGTGCTTACACCTGCGGCGCCAAAGCCGCCGATACCCGCGAGCGGCTGGAACACGTTGCGGTTGCCGGCGGCCAGTCCGATGATGATGGCCAGGCCCCAGGCCAGTAGCAGCAGGCCGAAACCTTTCCACAGCTTGCGCCAGCCGCTGGCGCCATCGGGCAGCCTGTCTATCGCGCCGGTGTAGATCGAGGACACCACCAGCAGTGCGCCCCAGAGCGCCATGGTCAGTGTCGCCGGGGCAACGCGCTCCAGCAGCCAGATGGCGAGACCCAGCAACAGCACACCGAATACGGCTTTGACCGTATCCATCCAGGCGCCGGCGCGTGGCAGCAGCTTGCCTGCCGAGGCGCCGATGAGCAGCAGCGGTGCGCCCATACCCATGCTCAGCGAGAACAGCGCCATGCCGCCGAGCACGGCATCGCCCGTGTCGGCTATATAGATGAGCGCACCGATTAGCGGTGCCGTGACGCAGGGCCCTACAATGAGTGCCGACAGGAAACCCATGATGGCGACACCGATGAGGTTGCCGCTCTCCTGGCTGTTGCTGATCTCCGTGAGCCTGCTCTGGATGGAGTTGGGCATCTGCAGTTCGTAGAAGCCGAACATCGACAGCGAGAGTGCGACGAAGATGAGCGCGAAGGCACTGATGATCCAGACGTTCTGGAACACCGCCTGGATGTTCTCGCCGGAGAGGCCGACGATCACGCCGACGATGGTATAGGTCAGCGCCATCGACAGTACGTACACCAGTGACAGCCCCAGTGCCTTGCGCGTCGTGATGGTCTTGCCCTGGCCGACGATGATGCCGGAAAGGATGGGGATCATGGGGAAAACGCAGGGCGTGAATGCCAGCAGCAGGCCGGCAGCGAAGAACGCGGCGATAGTGAACCAGGTGTCACCGCTCTTGAGCGCGCTGGCGATCCGGTCCTGTTCGCTGATCTGCGGGGACGTGGTTGCAGGCGCTTTTGTTGCCGGTTCCGAACCTTCACTATCATCCGTCGTCACGGCAGCGGCCACTGCGTCCGCGTCGACCGCGGCTAGCGCAACGGGCAGTTCCTTCTTGATCGGCGGATAGCACACCCCGGCCTCGGCACAGCCCTGATAGCCGATGGCCAGGGTGATGTCGGTGGCCTCCGGCCGGTCGCGCACGAGCGTCGCTGTGGCGACGATCTCGTGGTGGAAAACCTGCACGTCGCCGAAAAATTCGTCGTGTTTGGTTTCCCCGGCCGGGATGTCGACGCTGCCCAGTGTCACGCCGTCGCCTGCGGCCAGGGCGATGCTGAGCTTGTCGCGATACAGGTAGTAGCCGTCCGCAATGACCCAGTGCAGGCGCACGCGTTCGGGATTTTCCGCGTAGACGTCGATCTGGAAGGCCTGGTCGGGATCGAGAAAATCCTCTTCCCCCGGCAGCAGGCCCAGGCTGCTGCCCAGGGAATCCAGCGCGCCCGGGGCCGCTGTCGCGGCCGGCGGGGAGACGCCGGCCAGGGTCAGGGTGGCGGTCTGGGTGTGCGGCGGATAGCACACGCCGATGTCGGCGCAGCCCTGGGAGACGGCCTGGAGTTGGAATCGCGCCGGCGCGTCGGCCTTGCGCCTGATCGGTATGCTGGCGCTGACCGAGTCGCGGAAGATCGCGAGCTTGCCGAAGAACTCGTCTTCCTTGATGGTGCCTGCCGGCAGTTCCGGATCGCCGAGTTCGATCCCGGGGGTGTCGGTGCTGAACCGGATGCGGTCGCGGTATAGGTAATAACCGGGCGCTATCTTCCAGGTCACCCGCGCGCTGTCGCCTTCGAGCGCTGTGCTGATGGCGAAGGCCTGGTCCGGATCGAGCAGATCGTCGTCGCTGATGCCGGGATTGTCCACGGCGCGGGTCGCCAGGGGGGCGGCGAGCAGCAGCAGGACGATCAGCCAGCGATGCAGCGTTACGGTATTGCCACGTTGTCTTGAAGCCATTGCAGGTACTCCGCCTGTCCGGTCTGGATTGGGACCGAGATGATTTCGGGAAGTTCGTAGGGGTGCAGCGCCCGGATCCGCTCCTGGAGCCGGGGAAACGCGTCCGGCACTGTCTTGATCAGCAGCAGCGCCTCGGCATCGCGCTGCAGGCCGTCCTGCCAGCGGTACACCGAGACCAGACCGGGGATGATGTTGACACAGGCCGCCAGCCGCTCCTCCACCAGGATGCCGGCGATGCGGTCGGCATGGTCGGTATCGGGCACGGTACACAGTGCGATGCAGGCCTGATCTCGCGCTTCCATGGGGTCAGAGTCGTCAGTTTTGCTCTTTTCTATATACCTGCCGGCGGCCGTGCCCGCGGTTCGTGGCGCCGGCAGGCGGGAACGGCAGGCGACGCTGACACGGTCTCGGCCCATGGCCGCAAGCTGAACATACCGGAGCCTGCCGTGGGCAGGCAAGCCGGCGTGTATCGTCATGCAGCCGAATCCGGTATGTTGGGCCCATGCTGCCGCTGCCGTTCGTCTTCCTGCTGTTCCTGGCCGTCCCGCTGGTCGAGATCTGGCTGCTGATCAAGGTCGGCGGCGTCATCGGCGCGCTGCCCACCGTGGCACTGGTGGTCCTCACGGCCGTGATCGGGGCCGCGCTCGCCCGGGCGCAGGGCCTGGCGACCCTGCAGCGCCTGCAGGCGGCCCTGGGTCGGGGTGAGACACCGGCCATCGAGCTGCTCGAGGGGGTGTTGCTGCTGGTGGGCGCCCTGCTGTTGCTGACACCCGGCTTCTTTACCGATGCCCTCGGCTTTGCCTGCCTCGTACCCGCCGTACGCCGTGGGCTCGCGCTGTGGCTGCTGCGCCGCATCACCGTGGTCACGCCGGCGGGCCCGAACCCGGCACGCGACGGCAGCCACCAGCCGACGACCATCGAGGGCGAATTCCGTCGGGAGGAAAACGAGGATCGCGGCCGCTAGGGCGCATCCGGGGAATCTGCCGCGATCGGTTTCCGCGGCCGCAGCACAACCGCCGCGTGCCGGCAGGGTGATCGGCGCTGCCCCGCGCGGTGCTGCGAGACCTTGACTTCACCCGCTTCGCCCCTATTATTAGCACTCACTGGAGGCGAGTGCTAACAAGTATCCGCTCGCCCTACCGGACCATTGAATTCAGGTAATCCTTCAAAAGGAGAAGAGTTGATGAACATTCGTCCGTTGTACGACCGCGTCCTCGTGAAGCGCATGGAGGAAGAGACAACCTCGGCAGGTGGTATTGTCATCCCGGGATCAGCGGCAGAAAAGCCGATGCGTGGTGAAATTGTCGCTGCAGGAAAGGGAAAGCGACTTGAGAGTGGGGAGATTGTCCCTCTTGACGTCAAGGTCGGCGACACCGTCCTGTTCGGTAAGTACTCGGGTACCGAGGTCAAGGAACTCGGTGAGGGCATGCTGGTCATGCGCGAGGAAGACATCATGGGGGTGGTCGAGGCCTGAGGCCCCAGACCACGCTGCATAAAGTCAACTGATTGATTAAATAGAGGATTTGTCATGACGGCAAAAGATGTGAAATTCGGTGATGACGCTCGCGCACGCATCGTGGCGGGTGTGAACATTCTGGCCAACGCGGTCAAGGTTACCCTGGGTCCGAAGGGTCGTAACGTGGTGCTCGACAAGGCCTTTGGCGCGCCGACGGTAACCAAGGACGGCGTGTCCGTAGCCAAGGAGATCGAGCTTGAGGACAAGTTCGAGAACATGGGCGCCCAAATGGTCAAGGAGGTCGCCTCCCAGACCTCAGACGTCGCCGGTGACGGTACCACGACCGCGACCGTGCTGGCCCAGGCCATGGTGCGCGAGGGCATGAAGGCCGTCGCTGCCGGTATGAATCCGATGGACCTGAAGCGCGGCATCGACAAGGCGGTCACCGCCGTGGTCGACAAGCTGCAGACCCTGTCCGCCCCGTGTTCGGACAGCAAGTCCATCGCCCAGGTCGGTACGATTTCGGCGAACTCCGACGAGTCGGTCGGCAACATCATCGCCGAGGCCATGGAGAAGGTCGGCAAGGAAGGCGTGATCACGGTCGAGGAAGGCACCTCGCTGGAGAACGAGCTGGACGTGGTCGAGGGTATGCAGTTCGACCGTGGCTACCTGTCCCCGTACTTCGTCAACAACCAGCAGAACATGTCCGCCGAGCTGGAAGACCCCTACATCCTGATCCACGACAAGAAGATCTCCAACATCCGCGAGTTGCTGCCGGTGCTGGAAGGCGTGGCCAAGGCCGGCAAGCCGCTGCTGATCGTCGCCGAGGACGTGGAAGGCGAGGCGCTGGCGACGCTGGTGGTCAATACCATCCGCGGCATCGTCAAGGTCTGCGCCGTGAAGGCGCCGGGCTTCGGTGACCGTCGCAAGGCCATGCTGCAGGATCTGGCCGTGCTGACCGGCGGCCAGGTGATCTCCGAGGAGGTCGGGCTGGCGCTGGAGAAGGCCACGCTGGACGACATGGGTACCGCCAAGCGCATCGTGGTAACCAAGGAAAACACCACCGTGATCGACGGTGCCGGCCGCAAGCAGGACATCGAGGCCCGCGTGACGCAGATCCGCGCCCAGATGGAAGAATCCACCTCCGACTACGACAAGGAAAAGCTGCAGGAGCGCATGGCCAAGCTGGCCGGCGGCGTGGCGGTGATCAAGGTCGGCGCCGCGACCGAAGTCGAGATGAAGGAGAAGAAGGCGCGCGTGGAAGATGCACTGCATTCGACCCGTGCCGCCGTCGAGGAAGGCGTGGTGCCGGGCGGCGGTGTCGCCCTGATCCGGGCCAAGGCCGTGGTAGGCGAACTCAAGGGTGCCAACCACGACCAGGATGTCGGCATCCAGCTGGCCATGCGCGCGATGGAAGAACCGCTGCGCCAGATCTGCAAGAACGCCGGTGAGGAATCCTCGGTGGTCCTGAATGCCGTGGCCAGCAACAAGGGCAACTTCGGCTTCAATGCCGGTACCGGTGAATACGGTGACATGATCGAGATGGGTATTCTCGACCCCACCAAGGTCACGCGCTCCGCGCTGCAGAACGCGGCCTCCGTCGCCGGTCTGATCATCACCACCGAGGCCATGGTCGCCGAAGCGCCGAAGGAAGAGCATGCCCACGGTGCCCCGGACATGGGCGGCATGGGCGGCATGGGCGGCATGGGCGGCATGATGTAAGCCACGCTGCCGTTCGGCGTCAAACCGAGGCCCCGCTGGCAGCAGCGGGGCCTTTTTTTGTCCGAATAGCAGGTCGCGGCAGCACGGACTGCGCCGCGGCGCCGGGTTCCCCGCCGTGCGCGGATTCAGCAAGGGACGCCCGGGATGCATGCCCCGGGCGCGATTGGCGTTGCCAGGCAGCGCTGCGCAGCCCGTGGCGCATGCCTGTGCGCGGCCTGCACTGGTGGCGCGAACGCGCCGCGGTCACGGGATTTGCCATTTGTGTGGGGGCTCGCACATCAGCCATAATCCTGGCATGGAAACCGTCGTCTATCCCGGCACCTTCGATCCCATTACGAACGGGCATACCGACCTGGTGGAGCGCGCGGCGCGTCTGTTCGAGCGGGTGATCGTCGCGGTTGCGGTCAATCCGGGCAAGGGCACGGCATTCCCGGTCGAAACACGCGTTACGCTCGCCCGCGAGGTGCTCGGGCATATCGCCAATGTCGAGGTGTGCAGCTTCGACATCCTGCTCGCCGACTTCGTGCGCCAGCGCAAGGCCCGGGTCATCCTGCGCGGGCTGCGCGCGGTGTCCGATTTCGAATACGAATTCCAGCTCGCCAGTATGAACCGGCGCCTGGCGCCTGAGGTCGAGACCCTGTTCCTGACCCCGGCCGAGCAGTATGCCTATATCTCGTCCAGCCTGGTGCGCGAGATCTCCAGTCTCGGCGGTGATGTCACACCCTTTGTGCACCGCAACGTGGTGGCTGCATTGAGCGCGCGTATCTATTAGAATTTCAGCGCTTTCGGCTGATTTCCGGTGTATCCTGCAGGTTCCCCCTATGGCCTTGATGATTACAGACGAGTGCATCAACTGCGACGTGTGCGAACCGGAATGCCCCAACGATGCCATTTATCAGGGCGACGAGATCTATGAGATCGACCCGTTGCTGTGTACCGAGTGTGTCGGCCACTTCGACACCTCGCAGTGTGTCGAGGTCTGCCCGGTGGAATGCATCGTGGTGAACCCGGCGCACGAGGAAAGCCGTGCGGAGCTGACCCTGAAATACGAGTCGTTGATGGCCAAGAAGGAGGCCGGGTGAGATTCGGTCCGGTCTTTGCCGCGGTGCGACCCCTGTTCGGGGCGCTGCTGCTGTCACTGATCTGCGTCGCCTGCCTCGATCCCAACAGCCCCGGCAAACAACATGGTGCCGCCGTCGTCAGCGCGCACCCGCTGGCCACCCAGGCCGGTGTCGAGATTCTTGCGGCAGGTGGCAATGCCTTCGACGCCGCGGTTGCGGTGAGTGCCGCGCTGGCCGTGGTCGAGCCGTACAGTTCCGGACTCGGCGGCGGCGGCTTCTGGCTGCTGTACCGGGCGCGGGACAAGCGCCAGGTCATGATCGATGGCCGAGAGAAGGCGCCGCTGGCGGCGCGACGCGATATGTTCCTCGATCGCAAGGGCGACGTCATACCCGATGCCTCGGTCAACGGTCCGCTGGCGGCCGGCATCCCGGGCGCGCCCGCTGCGCTGGTGCACATGGCCCGCCTGTACGGGCGGCTCTCGCTCAAGCAGTCGCTGGAGCCCGCGATCCGGCTGGCGCGCGAGGGATTCGTCGTCGACGAGCAATACCGCAGGATGGCGCAATTCCGGCTCGAGGCCTTGCGCGGCAATGCCGAGGCGGCGCGCATGTTTCTGGTCGATGGTGCCGTGCCCGAGGTCGGGCAGCGCATCGTGCAGCTGGATCTGGCCAATACCCTGCATGCCATCGCGGAACGCGGCAACAACGGCTTCTACGCCGGCCGGATCGCCGAGCAGCTGGTGGATGGCGTCAATGCCGCCGGCGGCATCTGGTCGCTGGACGACCTCGCCACCTACAAGGTGGTGGAGCGCGAACCGCTGCAGGGCGAGTATCGCGGCATCACCGTGACCGCGGTGGCGCCGCCGTCATCGGGTGGTGTGGCGCTGCTCGAGATGCTGAATATTCTTTCCGGCTACGATCTTGCCGGCATGGCCGCTGCGGACCGCGTGCACGTCATCGTCGAGGCGATGCGGCGCGCCTACCGGGATCGCGCGGAATTCCTCGGTGATCCGGGCTTCGTGGAGGTGCCGGTCGAGCAGCTCACCAGCAAGGATCATGCAGTCAAGCTGGCGGCCGGCATCAACATGAACGCGGCCACGCCGAGCGCGTCACTGCCCGGCCCGGTGGCGGCACAGGGCGGCGACGACACCACGCATTTCTCGGTGCTGGACAATGACGGTAACCGCGTGGCAGGCACGCTCAGCATCAACTATCCGTTCGGCGCCTGCGCGATTCCGCCGGGCACCGGCGTGCTGCTGAACAACGAGATGGACGATTTTTCCATCAAGCCGGGCGTACCCAATCTGTACGGTCTGATCGGCGCCGAGGCCAATGCGATCGAGCCCGGCAAGCGTCCGCTCTCCAGCATGTCGCCGACCTTCGTCGAGAACGAGCAGGCAATCGGTATACTCGGGACGCCTGGCGGCAGCCGTATCATCACCATGGTGCTGCTCGGCATTCTGGATTTCGCGGACGGCAACATGCCGGCGTCCTGGGTGAGCCTGCCGCGCTTCCACCACCAGTACTTTCCCGATGTCGTGCAGTACGAACGCGGCGCCTTCGACGCGAAGATGCTGCAGACCCTGAAGGCTAAGGGTCACGCACTGGAAGAGCAGGCCGGGTGGGGCAATATGCAGGCGATCTACCTGGACAAGCGCATCAACCGGGTCCAGGCGGCCAGCGACCCGCGCGGGGGCGGCGCAGCCTGGGTCGAGAAGTCGGGCAGGTAGTCGCGGCCGGCTGGTGTTGTGGGAGCGGACCGCGTCCGCGAAACTGTTCCCGACGGAGCGTTCCCGCTAGTCGCGCCGCGCGATGATCTCCACCGGCGCGATGCGGCCGGCCGCGATGTTCTGGACCATGTTGGCGATCTTGAGTGCCGCGTCCCTGCCCATGGTGATATGCACGCCCAGGACGGGCGCGCCGCCGGCGGCCTGCAGGCGGCGCTGAGCCGCGGTGAAGAATTCCAGCGCAAACCCGCGCCGGTCACGAATATCCAGTACGCTAAAGCCGGCCTGCGCGAGTGCATCGAGGTAGGCCCGTGGCGGCGCCAGGGCGCTGGTCTCCGGGCTGCCGGACCAGGGCACTGGAAAGTCGATCGGTGCACTGCCGGTCTGCATCACGTCGTAGATGCCGAATGCCCCGCCGGGGCGGAGCACGCGGTGTGCCTCGCGACACAGGCGCCGCTTGTCCGCGATGTTCATGCCGACATGCAGCATGATGGCGGCATCGAAGACGCCGGCGTCGAACGGCAGTTCGAGCGCGCTGCCATGGTGGAGCTCGACGCGGGTGCCGAGACCGACCCAGTCGCACAGCACGCGTCCGGTCTCGACGAACTCGGGCGTGATATCGATCCCGCTGACACGGCAGCCACAGTGCGCGGCCAGCAGGCGCGCGGTGCCGCCGATACCGCAACCGATATCGAGCACGTGCTGCTCCGCGGACAATGCCAGCCGCTCGAGGAAATCCAGCGAAGCCGCGCGGCCGCCGATGTGAAACTCGTCGACGGGTGCAAGGTCCTCTATGCTGACCGCCGCGGGGGATATGCCGCTCGCTGCAAGCGCGCGCTGCAACTGTTCCAGCAGGCTGCCGTGCGTGTAGTGGCGCGCGACCGCGCTGGTATCGGTCATATGCGGCCTGGTTTACGGGTGACCGACTATTCGCGGAACAGGCCGAGAAACAGGTTCGCCATCAGGATGAACAGGCCCGCGATCAGGCCGCCGACCCCGACGTAGGTGAACAGCTCGGTGAGCAGGTGGTCGTGCGCGGGACCGCGGCCGATAGCCGGTGCCAGCCGGTACATGGTGAACCAGGCCAGCGGATAACAGCTGCCCAGGCCGACCAGCAGCGCGGCCATGGTTTTCAGCTTCTGCTTCAGGCTGGAGGCGGCGACCAGCAGGATCAGGCCGAGCGAGAAAGCAGCGATACCGGTGGCATGAAAGTGCGCGCGCTGGGCATAACGCCAGATCTTCTCCTTGCTCCAGTCGTCGTGGAGTTCCGGATGTGCGTCGACCTGAGCGGCAATGTAGTCCTTGAAGCTGTCTTCGTTGATACCGAATGCAACACCCAGGGCAATGCCGAACAGCAGGCCGGCCAGCACCAGCGCCAGGCCGAGTTTCACGTGGGTCAGTTCTGCCTGCATTTTCCTGCTCCGTCGCGGTTGGTCAGGCGGATTATAGGCAATCCGCCCGCACCAGCCTACCGTCCGGGCAGGACCGAACGTATAGGCCGCGGCATGACTGGAGTCCAGGCGGGCCGGTACAGCCGGCGGTTCAGTTGCCGTCGGTCCCGGGCATACGGCCGTAACGGGCGATGATTGCGCGCGCCGCATCGCCGTAGCGTCGGATCCACTGGGACAGCACCGCGTCGCTGATCTGGCCGCCGCGTGCGAGCTGGCGCTCCAGGCGTTCCAGGCCCGCGGACGAGAGTCGCTCGCTGCGGGAGATACCGGGGGTGCGGGTGGCTGCAGGCATGGGTGCGGGCGCTAGAGATACGGAATGAGCTTTTTCTCTATCCGTTTCGCGAGTTTCTTGTAGCCGTCCTCATTCGGATGAATCTCGTTGAGCCAGTCGCCGCTGTTGCCTACCGCACCGGGTTCGGCGCGTATGATGGTGTTGCGCGTGTCGATGACATGGAAATTGGGCAGGGTATGCGGCGGCCGGGTCAGCTCCAGTATGCCCTCCGCGAGCTGGTCGAACAGGTAATCGGTCAATACCGGCCAGTCGTGCTCCGGCACCTCGGCGCGCGACAGCGCCCGGTAGATCCAGGGGCCGGCGGTGGCGACGATGAAATGTGCCGGGGCATCGCGTGCGGTGGCGTAATCATAGGTATGGGCGAAGATCGGTATGCCGGCAATTGGCGCGGGCGCCGCATCCCGCACCGCCACCAGGGCGCGATAACCCTGCTGCACGTCGTCGATCAGCTTGTCGAGCTGTTGCTCGTCGCAGTAGTCGGCCGGCCCGTGAACGGTCGTGCCCTGGCGCTGGGTACGGTCGAGGATGATCTCGTCGGCGCGGTCGATGAGGTCGTTGCCGCCGCCGCTGAGCAGGATGGCATCCCAGGCGTAGCCGTGTTGCAGCGCCTGTTTGTAGACGTGATTGTGTGCCAGTGCCGACATGTGCACGATGGTATCGCCGGGCGAGGCGCAGTTGAGTATCAGGGTGTCCTTGTGGAAACGCAGCGACATCAGCAGGTTCGGCGCGAACAGGCCGCCGATGGTGAACCAGGAGTCACCCTCGGCAAGAATCAGGTTCTCATAGAAGAACGGGTCGGTCGCGGTGCCGTCCAGATCGAACAGGTCCCAGGTGGTGATGTAGGGTCTGAACTTGCCGCGTGCCATGTTTCATGCGCTCCGTTGCCGGTCCTGGTCCGGCTCAGTCGCCGCTCCGGTAGGACGGGTGATCGAGCTCGTCCTCCGCGATGACTTCCGCCTCCGTTTCGCCTGCGGCCATCCACGCGCGGACGTGAGGATCCGCGAGCACGGTATCGACATACGCTGCTGCAATGCCGTCCAGTGCCACAGTGTAGCCGAAAAAACGCAGTGCGACCGGTGCATACATGGCATCCGCGATCGAGAATTGCCCGCACAGCCAGTCACCATCCCGGCCGTGGTCGGTGCGGCAGCGGCACCAGATTGCCTTGACCCGCTCGATCTCGCGCAGTGCCGCGGCCGACAGCGGGACGTCGCGGAAACGCCTGCGGCAGTTCATGGGCAGTTCGCTGCGCACCTGCCCGAAGCTGGAATGCATCTCCGCGCTGATCGCGCGCGCCATGGCGCGGGCGCCGCTGTCGGTCGGCCAGCCCCGCCCGTTGAGGTGGCGTTCGGAGAGATATTCGAGGATCGCCAGGGAATCCCAGACGACCAGATCGCCATCGAGCAGGATGGGAACCTTGCCGTCGGAAAACCAGGGCGCCAATTCCCGCTCAGTGGTGTCGGTGAACAGGGCGACGCGCCGTTCCGTGAAGTCCAGGCCGAAATGCCGCATGAACAGCCATGGCCGCAGCGACCAGGATGAATAATTCTTGTTGCCGATGATCAGGGTCAGGTCGGGCATGACGCGAGCTTTCCGTGCGTTACCCGATCGACCGGGCTCAGGTGTAGAGGATGAAGATCGCGGCGCCGGCAGCCAGCAGGAAGAACATCAATCCCATCGAGGCATTATCGTCCTCCTGCGGGCGGAATTCCTCGAGGTGCGCCTCCGCTTCCTGCACCAGCTGCTCGATGGCGGACTGGCGCTGTGCCAGGTGCGCGGCCGCCAGTTCGCGGCGGCGTTCCGCCTCACCCAGTACACGCTCGCATGCCAGCGCGTACCGCGTCTCGGCCACGTCGTCGTCCTCGCCGTTCTCCGCTTCGAGCCACTGCTCGTCGAGCCGCAGCAGGTGCCGTTCCTGCCAGTTTTCGATAACCTGGTACTCGCGTTCGAGCTGTTCGCGGCAGTAGTTGGCAATGGCGTTGCCGTGGCCATGCCCGGCCCAGGTCAGCAGTTTGTCCGCGTCCAGTTCCAGGCCGGTTACCTTGCCTTCCTGATCCTTCGTTTCGACGTACAGGTGGGGTGGCAGGTTAAGCTCCAGGGCGCTCATACAGGATCCTCGCGGGCTGGGTTCGTAGCGGCGTATTCTACCTTGAATACGTCCGGCGTGAGGAGAGCGTGGGGTGCCGGAGTAATGGCGCCGGTGGCGCGGGATGTGCCGGCGAGCGAGTTGTCAGCCGCGTCGGGCAGGCGCTTGCACGCGTGCCGTCAGCAACAGGCCGGTGATTCCGGAGAGCAGCAGTACCAGTGCACCTGGCACCGGTACCGGCACGATCGAGGTGAGGGTGACGTCGCCGAATGCATAGACGGCGCAGCCGCCGATACCGCCCGGGTAACAGGCACCGTCAATCGAGCTGAAGGCCTGGCCAACCTGCCAGTCCTGTACCCGCCAGTCCGGACTGGTCGCTGCCGAGGCGAGGATTCTGACATCTGTGATATTGCTGGTTATCTCGCCGATATTGGGCACGGTCGTGCTGTACCAGTTGAACCCGGAATAATTGCCGATGCTCAGACCGCCGTTGATGATCGAGCCCGATACCAGGTCGGTGTAGAAATAGTTCCAGGTGCCGGCACCATTGCTGAAGCTCGACTGGTTCGCGGCAAAATCCACGACGAAGACGTAGGTCAGCGGTGTCTCGCCAACGACAATGTCAAAGTCGGTGAGGGTGTAATCCTGGTGATACGACTGGAAGCCGGTTACCAAGCCTTCGAAGGTGTACTGCAGCAGCGCTGCCGGCGCCAACCTGCTGCAGAGCGTGAACGCGACAGCGATCGCGACAAGCGTTATTCTTTTCATCTGCGGCACCCCCTACCCGGTACTGCTGCGTGCATCTGGATGAAGTCTAGTTGTTGTGGCGTGTCCGGTCCAGTCGGCTGCGCCTGTCAGCCTATTTGACCGCCTGCGGCTCGCGCAGTCCGGCGATGACCTTGCCGTTCATGAGTACGATGAAATAGTGCGGGCGCGGATTGTCGGCATTGTGCGCTTGCAGCTTGACCAGATAGTGCCAGTGATTCTCGTGGTGCGGGATCTGTTTCAGCTCGATGCCCGAGAGCGTGGCATCCGCCAGCGCCGGGTCTGCGGCGAGGTGCTTGTGCACTGCATCCAGCGCCGCGGTCAGTGACAACGGCGGTGCGCCGCTGAAGGGTTGCCATTGCGCGGATGCGTCGATGTCGACGGCCTCGATCGAGGCGACGACCCGGGCATTGTCCATGAACTCGATCACTTCGACCGGAAATTGCACGGCCGGTAACTTCGTGCTGCAGCCGAGCAGCACCAGGGCCGGTAGTATTCGCATTCGCATCAGCACTGTCTCCGTAAGGTCAGGCCCTTATTGTACATGCTTTGCACAGACGGGCGGTGCCTGCCGGTTACGGGAAAATTCATGCGGGAGAGCAGGGTATTCCCGCGGACCGCATGGGATTATGAGGTGGGTTCTAGCCTATTTCTGGCACTGCGGGCAGTAGAACGTGGCGCGCTGGCCCTGGCGGATCATGCGAATCGGAACCCTGCAGCTGATGCAGGGTTCGCCGGCCTTGCCGTAGACGTTGAGGTGCATCCGGAAGTAGCCGGGCTTGCCCTCGCCGTTGACGAAGTCGCGCAGCGTGGTGCCGCCGGCGGCGATGGAGTCGGTGAGCACTTCCTGGATGACCTCGGCGAGCAGGTCGTATTGCTGCCGGTTGATGCGGCCGGCGGCGCGACGCGGGTTGATACCCGCCATGTACAACGCCTCGGATGCGTAGATATTGCCGATACCGACCACGATATGGCTGTCCATGAGCAGCTGCTTGATGGCGGCTTTGCGTCCGCGTGATGCGCGATAGAGATAATCCCCGGTCAGTTCGTCCCCCAGGGGTTCGACGCCGAGATCGCGCAGCAGCCGGTGCCTGTCCGGCGCGCGCGTGGTCCAGTGCAGGCTGCCGAAGCGGCGCGGGTCGGTGTAGCGCAGCACCGTGCCGTTTTCGAACTCGATGTCGACGTGATCATGCCGGCCCGCCGCGGTGCCGGCCGCGATGATGCGCAGACTGCCGGACATCCCGAGATGCAGGATGAGGGTGCCGTTGTCCGTTGCGAGCAGCAGGTACTTGGCGCGGCGATCGACATGGCGGATGGTCAGTCCGGCGAGCGCCCCCTCCAGCCTCGGCGTCACCCGCCAGCGCAGGTCGCGGTTGCGGACGATGACACGCGCAACGCGCCGGCCCTGGATGTGCGGCGCGATACCGCGGCGGGTGGTCTCGACTTCCGGTAGTTCGGGCATGATAGGTCTTCTATATTGTATGTTTCTGTTCGGGCGACTATAGGAAGTTTGCAGCGTTCTGATGCGTTCAATGAATTTTCACCCTGTCGGTCGAGGGACTTTCTCTTGCGTGCGCAAGAGAAAGTCCCCAATGAGAAGGGCACCCGGTACGTCAGCGCAGATGACGTACCGGGCAAGCCTGCGGGGCCGCCTTTCTTTTCGCCCCTTTTCTATGGCGGCGCAAAAAAAAGGGGCGCGCCCGACAGGGCGAAAGATTGCATGACGGGTTATTCCTGCAACGGTTCCTCTGGTGCTTGCGGCAAAGCCAGCAAACCCGTGCCCACGTCTCCCGCCAGATGATACTGAATACCCCAGTCCGGCCGGGCGAGCACCAGATCCGGTTCGCGTGCTGCGATGTGAAACACGACCGGGTCCGTAACGCCCTGCAGCGTCACGCGTACGGTCTCGGGAAATTCACCGGGTTCGTAACGGCGCACATACAGGGCGCTGGCGTGCTGCCAGTCCTGGACCAGCGTCTCGATGGCATCGGCGGAGACGCCGGGCAGTTCCGGGGTGAGGCGCCAGTGCACCCCGTCGCTAAGGCTCAGCGACAGCCCGGGCAGTTGCAGTGCCGTGACCTTGGCGGCTTCCGGCAGCAGCCGGCGACTGGCAAAGCTGGCCAGTCCCGCATTGGGCAGGTGCTGGTAGCTGTCCCCGACCAGGTAGACTTGCGCGCCAAGCCTGACGTAGCGCAGTCCGTCGATGGCCTCGGTCGTGCCGAGATCGAGCTGGGTCGCATCGAAACGCACACTCGCCTGCGGCGGATCCAGGCCCAGGCCTGCCAGCGCGAGCGTGCGCGCGGGGTAGCTGCGCACGACAGTGGCCTGCAGCAATGCCAGCACGGTATGGACCTGGAAGTCATCGGCCGGGATGGCAGTGGCACCCTGAATCAGCCAGTGTCCGGCCTGCTTGCGGAACAGGAGCGGCTCGGCGCCGCTACGGCTCAGGTCGATTGCGCTGACCGTTTGCGGGTCGATGCCGGTGACCGTTTGCACGCCCGCATGCTGCTCCAGGCCGGGGCGGTACCAGATCAATGCCCCCAGGCCCAGGGCGAGCGCGGCCAGCGCCAGGTTGAGCAGGGTGCGGGTTGACATCAACGGCGCCGCCGGCGCAGCCAGATGGCCAGTCCCGTCACCAGCAGCAGCAGCGGCAGGCCGGCGAGGAAACCGAGACCGATCGCGGCGGTCGTCTTGCGGTCCAGCACCAGCGCGGTATCGGGCGCTCCGCGCACGCGGATGTCCATGAAGGCATCGTCGTGGCTCAGCCAGGTGATCAGGTTGAGACCGAGATCGAGGTTGCCGGCATTGCCCAGATAGGTGTTGGACAGGAAATCACCATCGCCGGCCACGACCACGCGCTGTTCCGCGCCATCCCCGCCGTCCGGCCGGCTGCGCACCAGGGCAATGCCGATGTCGAGCGGGCCGGCGCGTTCATCGGTGTTCGGGTCATACTTGATCTCGCCCTCCAGTGCGCCGAGCTCCGTCCAGGAACGCTCCAGCGTCGTGAGCAGCGGGACCGCATGCCAGTGCGTGGTGTCGTTGATTTCCAGTGCTACCGCTTCCGGGTACACGCTGACCATGGTCATCTCGCGTGTGACCGGATGATTCGGATAACCGGTGACGACCACGAAGCTCGGGTTGTCCACCCCGAACATGGCGCCCGTGGCATCCACCACGCGCCCGGGCAGTGCGAGCACCCCGAGCGTATCCGCCAGCGGCGCCAGGCTGCGCGGACCGTCGGGTTCGGTCAGCCACAGCAGGTTGCCGCCGCGCGTGACGTAGTCCTGCAGTGCGGCGACCTCGCCGGGGAGCAGTTCCACGCGCGGGCTGGCCAGCACCAGCACGGTGGTGTTGGACGGGATCGCGTGTTCGGCGAGGTTGACGGTTTCCACCCTGAGGCCCTTGCGCTCCAGTTCCGCGCCGAACAGCCCCATACCATAGTTGGTATCGCCGCTCGGCGGACGTTCGCCATGGCCGGTGACGAATACGATCCAGCGCTCCTGCTGGCGCGACAGGCGCAGCAGGGCGTTGCTGAGATGCTGTTCCCCCAGCGTCTTGATGTTCTCACTCGCCCCCTTGTAGCTGACGACGATGGCGCCTCCGCTGGTGATGCCGAGCTCGCGCACCTGTTCCGGCACGGTGTCGGGATTGATGAATTCCAGCGTGATGCCGGGCTTGAAACGCTGGTAACTGCCGACCAGGTCGCGGATCTGCTGCCGCAGCAGCGCATCCTGGCCGACGTAGGCGGTGATGTTGACCGGTGCGTCCAGGTTGGCGAGCAGCTTGCGGGTGTCGGCGGACACGGTGTTGCGCGCGCCGGCGGTCCAGTCCGCCTGGTAGACGTACTGGGTGCTGAGCCAGGCGAGCATGCCGATCACGCCGATAAACAGCAGCGCGAACAGCATGCTCTGCAGGCGCATCAGGGTGCGGATGTGCTGGGTGATCTTCATGTGCCACTGGTGCCAGATGCCGACACCTGCGCTGCCGCAGTGCCCGCGTGGAGTTTTCGCAATCGCATTGCCTTCATGTGTACTGCCCGTTAAGCCGTGCCGCCGTCACCCGCTGCAGTAGCGGCTAGTTCTGCAGCCGCATACTGTCGAGACGGCGGATCGTGAAGCCGACGAACAGGACGATCACCAGCAGGTAGTAGCTGACGTCCATGCTGTTGAACAGGCCCTTGAGCAGCGGGTCGTAGTGCGTAAGCATCGACAGGTAGGCCAGTACGCCGCTGTCACTGTCGGTGGTCGTGGCGCCTTTGTCGATGATCCACAACAGCAGCAGCAGGCCGAAGGTGGTAACGGCGGCCACCGTGGGCTGCTGGGTGAGCGCCGACATGTACACCCCGATGGCAGCGAACGCAGCCAGCACCAGCGCCAGCGCCAGGATGCAGGCTGCCAGCTTGCCGAGATCCAGGTCGGTGCCGGCCAGCAGCGACAGCGGCATGAACGTGAGCATGGCCATCATCACCAGGAAGAAGCCGAGCACGCCGAGATACTTGCCCAGCACGATCTCGGACATCGAGACCGGTGCGGAAAACAGCAGGGTGAGCGTGCGGTTGCGACGCTCCTCGCTCAATACGCGCATGGTGATCAGCGGTGTGATCAGCAGTAGCACGATGGCCGCGTCGGCATATAGGGGGGCGATGATCAGGTCGGCGATTCCGGGGGCGCCCTCGATGGCGGCCAGCTGCGGCTGGATCAGCACGTACTGCTCGATATAGGACAGGAACTGGAAGGCGAGGATCGCCTGGGTTACCGCGAGAATGGCCCAGGCCAGCGGCGACAGGAACAGGCTGCGCAGCTCGCGCGCGGCGATGGTGAGTATCATCAGGCGGCCTCTTCGCTGTCCTGCACCGCGACATCGGCCGTGGTCAGGTCGATGAATATCTGCTCCAGCGAACTCCGCTCGGGGGCCAGCTCCGCCAGGCGCCAGCCGGATGCCACGGACTGTTCGATCAGGGCCTCGGACGGGTCGTCACCGCCATGCTGGATACGGACACGGTCGTCGTCCAGATAATCGACCCGGGTCACGCCGGGCAGCCGTTGCAGGGCGGCGATGTCAGGGGTCGTGTTGAAGCGTGCCAGCAGCGACGTCGCGTGCAGGCGTGCATCCAGGCTGGCGATGCTTTCCGAGAACACCAGCCGGCCGCGGTGGATGATCTGCACGCGATTACACGTGGCCTGCACCTCCGGCAGGATATGCGTGGACAGGATGATGCCGTGCTCCCGGCCGAGTTCGCGTATGAGCGTGCGGATCTCGCGGATCTGCAGCGGGTCCAGGCCGACCGTGGGCTCGTCGAGGATCACGACCGCCGGGGTATGGATGATCGCCTGGGCGATGCCCACGCGCTGCTGGTAGCCCTTGGACAGGTTGCCGATCAGGCGCCGGCCGACCGCGGTCAGGCCGCAGCGGTCCTTGGCGGTGCCGATGGCGCTGCGGCGGCGGCTGCGCTCGATACGGTGCAGCCGCGCGCAATAGGCGAGGTATTCATCTACCGTCAGTTCGCGATATACCGGCGGTTGTTCCGGCAGGTACCCGATCTCGCGCTTGGCGCGCTTGGGCGCGTCGAGCAGATCGATGCCGAGGATCTCGATCTCGCCGGCGCTGGGGGCCAGGTTGCCGGTGAGCATCTGCATGGTGGTGGACTTGCCGGCACCGTTCGGGCCGAGGAAGCCGAGCACGTCGCCGCGCGCGAGGTCGAAGCTGACGTCGCTGACCGCACAGCTTTGGCTGTAGTAGCGGTACAGGTTGGCGGCATGCACCAGGGGATCATTCGACATGGCGCCTATTATTGCCGTCCGTTCGCCGAATTCAAGTTCGGCGTGCCGTGTCGGCCCTGCGCGCGCACGGATGCAGCATGCGCTGTACAGCGACATGTCGCGCCAAGTCGCAACGGCGCAAATTAAATTACTGCAGCATCCGGATGTCACAGCGGCTGTCGCGACCTGCCGCTAACGTCCGTTCTTCCGGTTTGAGCCGGTCCGGTGCGGGCGCATGTCCAGGCCAGGCAGGGATAACCGCTGGTTTTCAGAGACTATTCGCTAGGATCATATCCCGCATCGGCATGTCTTGGCGCGAGTCAATGATTTTCTTCGCTATCTTTACCTGCGCCGCGTCTCTGCGCGCGGATTCTTTGCGCGGTCCGCACTGGCGTCACGCTACAATACGTTCCCTATGACGGATTCCGGCTCCACGCATCCGCGTCGCTGGCTCGGCATCGACACCGGCGGCACGTTCACCGATTTCGTCCTGTTCGACGGGGTACGGTTGCGCGTGCACAAGGTGCTGTCGACACCCGCAGCCCCGGAGCGGGCCATCCTGCAGGGCATAGCCGAGCTCGGACTGGATATGCTTGGGCTGCGCGTGCTGCACGGATCCACCGTTGCCACCAACGCGGTGCTGGAACGCAAGGGCGTGCGGACCGCCTACATCACCAACCGCGGGCTGGCCGATGTCCTGACCATCGGGCGCCAGGCGCGTCGCGAACTGTACGCGCTGCAACCCCGTCCCGAGCCGCCACCGGTGCCGCCCGCGCTGTGCTGGGAAGTGGACGCGCGCCTGGGGGCGGATGGCGCTCGCGTGGCGGCATTGACGGCTGCGGACCGCGCTGCGCTGCAGCAGTTGCTGCAGCGGCACCAACCCAAGGCGGTGGCAATCAACCTGCTGTTTTCCTTTCTTGATGACAGCGACGAGCGCGCGATCGCCGCCTGGTTGCCGCCGGAGCTGTTCGTCACGCGTTCCGCAGAGGTGCTGCCGGAATGCAGGGAATATGAACGCGGTATCGCGACCTGGCTGAATGCCTGGGTCGGACCGCGTGTCGCCGGCTATCTCGGGCGGCTGCATGCCGCGCTGGACCCGGCCCCGGTGGCGGTCATGCAGAGCAGCGGTGGCACCGTCAGTGCGGCACAGGCGGGACGCAAGGCGGTCCAGCTGCTGCTGTCGGGACCGGCCGGCGGCCTGATGGGCGCGCGTGCCGTTGGACGCCAGGCGGGGCATGCGCGGCTGCTCACCTTCGACATGGGCGGTACCTCGACCGATGTCGCGCTGATCGACGGTGATATCCGGCTGACCGCGGAAGGGCGCATCGGGCCGTGGCCGGTGGCCGTGCCCATGGTCGACCTGCACACCATCGGTGCCGGCGGCGGGTCGATCGCGCGTCTCGACAGCGGCGGTCTGCTTGCGGTCGGCCCGGAGTCGGCCGGCGCCGATCCCGGGCCCGCCTGCTACGGGCGCGGCGGGCTGCAGGCGACCGTGACCGACGCCAACCTGGTGCTGGGCCGGCTGCTGCCGGACGCCTTTCTCGGCGGCGCGTTGCGGCTCGATGTCGAGGCCGCGCGGCGCGCGCTGGGACAGCTGGCGTCGGGCATGCGGGTCGACGTTGCGGAGGCGGCTGCCGGTGTGATTGCCGTCGCCAACGAGCACATGGCGCAGGCGCTGCGCGTGATCTCGGTGCAGCGTGGCGTCGATCCGCGTAACTTCGTGCTGGCTTCGTTCGGCGGCGCGGGTGGACTGCATGTCTGCGCGCTGGCGGCGGAACTGGGCATGGCCCGTGCGCTGGTCCCGGTGCATGCCGGCGTGCTGTCGGCGCTGGGCATGCTGGTGGCGCCGCCCGGGCGCCAGCTGTCGCGTACGCTGACCGGGGTGCTGGCGGAGATCGAGGAGTCCGTTATCGAGGACGGGTTGCAGGCCCTGGCCACGCAGGGGCGCGCCGAACTCGTCGCCGAAGGGCTTCCGGCCACCGCGATTTCGTCTGCATTCAGTCTCGATCTGCGCTACCAGGGCCAGTCCTGGTCACTCAATCTGCCCTGGCAGGGGCGCGCGGCGACCCGCGCTGCGTTCGAGAGCCTGCACGCCAGGCGTTACGGGCATCGCCTGGACAGTCCGGTCGAACTGGTCACGTTGCGCTGTGGATTGCACGGGCCGGCACTGGACATCCCGCTGCCAGCGCTGGCGCGCGGCCGTGCCGCCAGCCCCCGGTATACCGCGCTGGCCGGTTACAGCCGCCCGGTGCCGGTCTACGCGCGGGGCGAATTGTGCGCCGGGCAGTGCCTCGACGGTCCCGCGCTGGTCACCGAGACGGTGGCCACTACCTGGCTGCCGGCCGGTTGGTCGTGCACGGTAGACGCGGTCGGCAACCTGCTGCTCGAACGGGAGTGAACATCGTCGCGCGCTGCTGCGCTGGCAAGACAGACCTTGCGGCTGTGCGCGGCATGACCCGGTAAAGCGAACCGCTGGCAACAAAAAACCCGGCGGGGCCGGGTTTTCTGGCGGTGCAATGATGATGACCGGGATTACTTGATCTTGGCTTCCTTGTACATCACGTGCTTGCGCACCACCGGATCGAATTTCTTGATTTCCATCTTCTCCGGCATGTTGCGCTTATTCTTGGTGGTGGTGTAGAAGTGGCCGGTGCCGGCGCTGGAGACGAGCTTGATCTTGTCGCGCATGGTAAGTACTCCTTAAACCTTTTCGCCGCGGGCACGGATCTCTGCCAGCACGCTGTCGATGCCCTTCTTGTCGATGATACGCATGCCCTTGTTGGATACGCGCAGCTTCACGAAACGCTTTTCACCCTCGACCCAGAAGCGATGCTCGTGCAGGTTGGGGAGGAAGCGGCGACGGGTCTTGTTGTTGGCATGGGAAACGTTGTTGCCGCTGATCGGGCGCTTTCCCGTGACCTGGCATACTCTGGACATTGCTGTGAACCTCTGAAAAAAAGCCCGCCATCAGCGGGAAGGGCGCATTTTATACCAGAAAGCATGTCGCTATACAACCCGGTCCATTGCGGCGTCTGGTGGTAATTTCCATTATTTTCAGTTGCTTGTCAAATGAGCCCGCGTTCGGCGAAGGAGCTGCCGCCGCCTTCACCCACGACGACGTGGTCCAGCACACGCACATCGATCAGCGCGAGTGCATCCACCAGCCGGCGCGTGAGCGCGATATCGGCCCGGCTCGGTTCTGCCACCCCGGAGGGATGGTTGTGGGCCAGGATCACGGCGGCGGCATTGATCTCGAGCACGCGCCGCACCACCTCGCGCGGGTGCACGCTGGCGCCGTCGATGGTGCCGCGGAAGAGTTCCTCGTACGTGATGACGCGATGGCGGTTGTCGAGGAAGAGGCAGGCGAACACCTCGTACGGCAGATGGCGCAGCCGGCTGGTCAGGTAGCGGCGTGTGGCCTCCGGATTTTCCAGCGTGTCTGAGCGCTGCAGCGCTTCCTGCAGGTGGCGGCGCGCCATTTCCAGCACAGCCTGCAGCAGGGCGAACCGGGCAGGGCCGAGCCCGGCATGGGCACAAAAGGCGGTACGGTCGGCATCCAGCAGGGCGCGCAGTCCGCCAAAGGCGGTGAGCAACTCGCGCGCCAGGTCGACCGCCGTCTTGCCGCGCAGTCCGGTCTGCAGGAGGATCGCCAGCAGCTCGGCGTCCGAGAGGTTGCCGGGTCCATGCAGGAGCAGTCTTTCGCGCGGCCGTTCGCGGGCCGGCCAGTCCCGAATGCGGTGCATGTCCCAGTATCCGGGCTGCGCCGTCGTGATGACATCGGGCAAGCACACGATGCGGTGTAGGATGCGGCGGCGTTGCGCGACGCGTTTTGGGTTCGTGCCTGACCATCTTCTGTTAAACTCCAGTCGTATGAATACCTTATTAGGTAAACGCCTGCTGCTGGGCGTGACCGGCGGGATTGCTGCCTACAAGAGCGCGGAACTCGTCCGCCAGCTGCGTGCGCAAGGTGCGGAGGTGCGGGTGGTGATGACGGCGGGAGCCCAGGCTTTCATCACCCCGCTGACGCTGCAGACCCTCTCCGGGCAGCCGGTACATACCGAACTGCTTGATGCCACAGCGGAATCCACCATCGGTCACATCGCACTGGCGCGCTGGGCCGATGTCCTGCTGATCGCGCCGGCGACTGCCGATTGCATCGCCCGGCTGAGCCAGGGCCGGGCGGATGATCTGCTCGCTGCCGTGGCGCTGGCCTGCGAGGCACCGGTGGCGGTCGCGCCGGCCATGAACCGCGCCATGTGGGAGCATCCGGCCACCCGCGCCAATGTCGACACCCTGCGCAGCCGCGGTGTGCATGTCTTCGGTCCGGCGCCGGGTGAGCAGGCCTGCGGCGAGACCGGGCCGGGCCGCCTGCTGGAGCCGGCCGCACTGGTCGCGGCGGTTGCCGGACTGTTCGAGACGCGCGCGCTGACCGGCCGCCGTGTGCTGGTCACGGCGGGGCCGACCCGCGAGGGTATCGACCCGGTGCGTTACCTCAGCAATCACAGTTCCGGCCGTATGGGTTACGCCGTGGCGCAGGCCGCCGCCGAGGCCGGTGCCGAGGTAACCCTGGTGAGCGGGCCGGTCAACCTGGAGACACCGGCGCGCGTGCGCCGCATCGATGTGGTCAGTGCGCTCGACATGCAGCGTGCCGTGCTCGATCAGGTGGCGAATTGTGATATTTTCATCGCCGTCGCGGCGGTGGCCGATTACCGGGTGGAGCAGCCAGCTGGGCACAAGCTCAAGAAGACCGCTGCGCGGCTGACGCTGCATCTGGTACGGAATCCCGACATCCTGGCCGAGGTGGCCGCGCTCCCGCAGCCGCCCTTCACGGTGGGGTTCGCGGCCGAGACCGAGTCACTGGCCGCGCACGCGCATGCCAAACTCGCGGCCAAGGGCGTCGACATGATCGCGGCGAACCAGGTCGGCCCCGGCCAGGGCTTCGGCTGCGAGGACAACGCCCTCCGGGTGATCTGGGCCGGCGGCGAACGCGAACTGCCCCTCGCCGGCAAGCACCGGCTGGCGCGGCAGCTGCTGACGCTCGTCACCGAGCGTTACAACGATTCGGGCAACAGGGTGATACGCATCGATGCAAAAGATTCAGCTTAAGATACTCGACCGGCGCCTGGGCCACGAGTTTCCCCTGCCGCATTACGCGACCGCGGGTTCCGCCGGCATGGACATGCGTGCCTGCGTCGATGCTCCCCTGGAGATCGCGCCGGGCGCGACCCATCTGATACCCACCGGACTGGCGATCCACCTCGAGGAAGCCGGCTTGGCTGCCATCCTGCTGCCGCGTTCCGGCCTGGGCCACAAGCACGGGATCGTGTTGGGAAACCTGGTCGGGCTCATCGATTCCGACTACCAGGGTCAGGTCTTCGTGTCCTGCTGGAACCGCGGCAGCGAGCCGTTCATGGTGATGCCTGGCGAACGCATCGCGCAGATGGTCATCGTCCCCGTGGTACATGCCGAATTCGAGCTGGTGGAGGAATTCGCCGCCAGCGACCGGGGTGCGGGCGGCTTTGGTCATACCGGGCGGCATTGAATTCAATCATGCCGCGCGTCTGCCGATACCCGTCTAGTCTGAAAAAACCCATTTTGCTCAGGATGTTGCAGTCAGCCGAAGGACAGCCATGAAATTTCCGTTACCCGGTTCCAGCAAGCGCGCTCGGCCGGCCGCGAACAAGGCCAAGTCGGTGCCGGAAAAGTTGCATTCCGCCAGCCTGGCCCGGGTAAGAACCCAGCTGTTATTCGCCGGGATCATCCTGCTCACCGTCCTGGCCTATTTTCTGTTCCAGTTGACGGCGATCTACATCGTCGCCGCCAAGGAGCGCGAAACCACCACCACCACCGATCTGCTGGCTGCCAGGGTTGCCGCGATGGCGGATTACTACGGTGCCAGTGCCGCCCTGCTGGCCAAGGATCCGGAGATCGCTGACATCCTGATGGTCGGGACCGCGGCCGACCGCGCTGCGCGCGAGGAGTCGCTGCGCTACGTGTTTCCGACTGCGATCAACGTGCGCCTGCTGCCGCCGGGTATCACCATGGTCGACCCCAATGCCTCGCCGCCACTGAGCTATGCGGCACTGGCGCAGATGGCCAGCGCCGAGAAGAATGTCGAGCCGCCACCGGTCGAGGTGCATCTGTTCAACACCCCGCAGCAGCACGTGAACATCGTGCGCAAGGTCATGGATCCGGCCGGTACGGGCGTGGTCGGCCATATCATGCTGTCCCTGTCCAATGATGTGCTGCAGGGTATCCTCGACGACCTGAAGGAATTGCATGGCTACATCGAGTTACGCCAGGACGGTGAGAAGGGCGAACCGGTGGTCGTGGCAGTGCGCGGCGCTGCGGGACTGAAATCAGGCGCGCCGGAACGCGTGGTCCCGATCGAGCACACCCGCTGGCAGATCGCCTGGTGGCCCGAGAGCGGCGCACTGGCCGCGCTCGCGGGAATCAGCATGTGGGTACTGGCGGCGCTGGGCGTCTGCGCGGCGCTGTTCGCCGCGCTGGTCTTCGTCCTGTTCCGGCGCCTGTTCCGGGCCCTGCGCCAGGACGAGGTCACCATCGTCACCCTGATGAAGGACTTCCGCGATGGACGGCTGCGCCGCGAGGAGGGTGGCGGGCTTGCCGAGTTGCATCCAACCATCGAGTTCATGATCCAGCTCGCCGCCAGTGCCAGAGAGACCGGCGCGCAGCGCCGGGCCGCGCCGCGCGAGCGCGACCGCGAGACCGGCGGCACACAGGCAGCAGCGTCCGCAGCCGCCGCTGTTCCCGCGGACGCCGCGCCGGCCGCGGTCACTGATTTCACCACGGCGGTGCCGGCCGGCAGCCTAATCGTGGAAGAAACTACCCGGGACGTCGATGCGATCATGACCGGAATCGACCCGTCGATATTTCGTGCCTACGATATCCGTGGCATCGTGGACCAGACCCTGACCGAAGACGCCGTGCGCTTCATCGGCCAGGCGATCGGTAGCGAGGCGCTGCAGCGCGGCCGCAACGAGATCGTGGTCGCACGGGACGGGCGGCTGTCGGGTCCGCGACTGGTCGAGGCGCTGATCGAGGGCATCGTCGCGACGGGCTGCGACGTCAAGGACATCGGATGCGTACCGACGCCGGTGCTGTATTTCGCGACCTTCTACCTCGATACGCAGAGCGGTGTCATGGTGACGGGCAGCCACAACCCGCCCGAATACAACGGCCTGAAGATCGTGATCGACGGCGAGACCCTGTCCGGCGAGGGTATCCAGGACCTGCGTGAGCGGATCAAGGCCGGTAACTTCATCTCCGGCAACGGCAGCGTCGAAACCATCAACGTCATACCCGACTATATCGAACGCATCCGCAGCGATGTCACCCTGGCCCGCCCGCTGCGGGTGGTGATCGATTGCGGCAACGGTGTGGCGGGTGCCGTGGCGCCCGACCTGCTGCGCTCGCTGGGTTGCACGCTGACGGAACTGTACTGCGACGTGGACGGCAATTTCCCGAACCACCACCCCGATCCCAGCAAGACGGCCAATCTCACCGACCTGATCAACAAGGTGCGCACCGGACATGCCGATATCGGCCTGGCCTTCGATGGCGACGGCGACCGCCTCGGCGTAGTTGCGGCCGACGGCACCATCATCTGGCCGGACCGGGTACTCATGCTGTATGCAATGGATATCCTGGAGCGCAATCCGGGCGGTATGATCATCTACGACGTGAAATGTACCCGCTATCTCGACCGGATCATCCGCGAGCATGGCGGCGAACCGTTGATGTGGAAGACCGGTCATTCCTTCATCAAGGCCAAGATTCGTGACACCGGGGCGCTGCTGGCCGGCGAGATGAGCGGGCACATCTTCATCAAGGAGCGCTGGTACGGATTCGACGACGGACTCTATGCCGCGGCCAGGCTGTTGGAGATCATCGCCAAGGATACCCGCAACAGCACCGAGATCTTCGCCGAGCTGCCGGACAGCGTGAATACGCCGGAGCTCAACGTGCACATGCGCGAGGGCGAGCCGCCGAAATTCATGCGGCGCCTGCTCGAGACCGCGCATTTCGAGGGCGCCACGGTGTCGACCATCGACGGCCTGCGCGTCGACTTCGAGGATGGCTGGGGACTGGTGCGTGCCTCGAATACCACGCCGGTTCTGGTGCTGCGCTTCGAGGCCGACACCGATAACGCCCTGCAGCGGATCATGGATGAATTCCGGCGCGCCATGCTGCAGGTGCGGGGCGACCTGGCACTGCCGTTCTAGCAGCGGTAACGCGTCCGTGCGGCACTTGTGAGCCGGTGGCGCACACGCGTACACTTCGTACACGAATCGTTACCGCACAGGTTGGCCGCAGCATGTCCCTGACTCCCGCATCCGCCCAGAACGTCGCCCATGTTCTCACCGAGGCGCTGCCCTATATCCGCCGCTTCCGCGGCAAGACCGTGGTCATCAAGTACGGCGGTAACGCCATGGTCGACGAGGATCTCAAAAGCGGTTTTGCCCGCGACGTGGTGCTGATGAAGCTGGTGGGCATCAATCCGGTCGTGGTGCACGGCGGCGGCCCCCAGATAGGCCGTCTACTGGAGCGGCTGGGCAAGGAGAGCCGTTTCGTCGACGGCATGCGCGTGACCGACAGCGAAACCATGGACGTAGTGGAGATGGTGCTGGGCGGCCTGGTCAACAAGGAGATCGTCAACCTGATCACGCGTCACGGCGGGCACGCGGTCGGCCTGACCGGCAAGGACGGGGATCTGATCCGCGCGCGCAAGCTGACGATCCGGCGCCATACCCCGGAACTGGATGCGCCGGAGATCATCGATATCGGCCACGTCGGCGAAGTGCAAAGCATCGACACCAGTGTGGTCGACATGCTGATCGGCGGCGATTTCATACCGGTGATCGCACCGATCGGGGTGGGCGAGGACGGGCACTCCTACAATATCAATGCCGATCTGGTCGCGGGTCACATGGCCGAGGTGCTCAAGGCCGAGAAGCTGATCCTGCTGACCAACACCCCCGGGCTGCTGAACAAGCAAGGCGAGTTGCTGACCGGCCTCAAGCTCGCGGACGTGCGGCGGCTGATCGATGACGGCACGGTGTCCGGCGGCATGCTGCCGAAAATCGGTTGTGTCATGTCGGCGCTCGGCAGCGGGGTGCGTGCGGCACATATCATCGATGGCCGGGTGGCGCATGCAGTGCTGGTGGAACTGTTCACCGACGAGGGTGTGGGGACGCTGATTTCGTCCTGATGCCGCGCTAGCGGTTGATGCTCGACATCAGGTAGCGGAAACGCTCGATGTCATCGTTGTATCTGGTTTCCGCCTCGAGCTTTTCGTGCCGCTTTGCCTGCAGCTTGGCTTCGCTGATGGAAATCTCCGACATCACGTCCTTCATCTGGTTGACCAGGTCGTTCGGCAGCACCTCGCCGCGACGCTCGTACTCGTCCGCGTTGTCGGACAGCTCTTCCAGGCGTCGCTGCAGGCCGTCGATATCGTAATAGCCCTGCTTGATCTCCCGGTCCATCACCTCGAGCTCCTCGTTGCGGGCGAACACCAGATCATCCTCGCTGCTGAATGTGCCCAGCAGCGTCCGGTCGTGCCGGTCCAGCTTGAGTTCCGGATTGTCCATGGCAAGGTCCAGGGCCGAGCGACGCTTGTCCGGTTTGGGCGAGACGCCGGCGGAGGTCAATTCCTCGTAGCGCTTCATATCGAAGGCGAACTGCTGTTTGATCTCCTCGATCTCGGCCTGCTTGTCGAGCGAGAATTCCTTGTTGTGGTTGATCTGGTCGCGCAGGTTCTTGATCTGGTGCTGCAGCGTGAACGGCAGCTCCTTGCCGCTGCGCTCGTAGCTGGCGGCCTCCTCGGTCAGCGCCAGCAGGCGTTCCTGCATGGCGCGGATACGGCTGTGCGTGAGCTGCACCAGGCCCTGCACCATTGAGATCTTGTCCTGCTGCGCCTTCAGCATGTCTTCCTTGCTGGCGTAGGTGGCGAGCAGGCTGCGATCGTGAATGGCGCGCTTCTCGGCGCGTTCCTTCTGCTTTGCCTCGAGTTCGGCGAGCCGTTCGGCCTCGGCTTTCTCTTCCGGCGTCAACGGGGCCTTGTAGACCTTCAGCACCCGGCCCTGCTCGTTGAGCTCCTTGCGTTCGGAGTATGCCGCCTCGGGCGGGAGCCGGTTGCTGTACTGGATATTGCCGTCGGCATCGACCCATTTGTAGGCGCGTTCGGCATGCACGGCGCCCGCAGCCAGCAGCACAGGCATGGCCAGCAGGCAGCGCAGTGTACGGGTGATGTTCATCATTGCCGGATCAGTCTGTCGCTCTTGTTGCGCATGCGGTTTTCTGCAACTCTGCTGGCTGGAAAATATACCGTAATCAGGAAGCGGGGAAAAATGTGAGCCTTGCCGAACAACTCCTGC
Organism: Pseudomonadota bacterium; assembly: GCA_041395565.1. Taxonomy (NCBI): domain Bacteria; kingdom Pseudomonadati; phylum Pseudomonadota; species Pseudomonadota bacterium. Next base: position 520,030 of record JAWLAI010000003.1, read on the forward strand.
TTTTCCTGCTATCCCTGCTGGCCAACGCCTTCTCGGCATTCTCGGGTGGTGGTGCCGGACTCATACAGCTACCCGTCCTCATCTTCCTCGGACTGCCGTTCGCAATTGCGCTTGCCACGCACAAGGTCGCCAGCGTTGCCTTGGGTATCGGCGCTACAATCAGGCACTTGAGAGAAGGGGCGCTGGAGCGTCGTCTGGCGACGACAATCCTGCTTGCCGGCTTGCCCGGCGTCGTTCTCGGTGCCAACGTCATCCTCGGCGTCGACGGGCGTCACGCCGAGGTGGCGCTGGGTCTGCTGACGGCAGGTCTCGGCATCTATTCCTGGCTGCACCCGCAACTGGGCCAGAACGTTATCCCGGTCAACCACGGCCGCCGCGGGCGCTTGTGGGGTGGCCTGGTCCTGTTTGCCATCGGTGCACTGAACGGGTCGCTGACCTCTGGCACCGGCCTGTTCGTCACGCTGTGGCTGGTCCGTTGGTTCGGGCTCGACTACCGCCGGGCCATTGCCTATACCCTGATCCTGGTCGGCGTGTTCTGGAACGGGACCGGCGCACTGACCCTCGGCATCCTCGGCGATATTCGCTGGAGCTGGTTGCCCGCGCTGCTGCTGGGTTCGCTGCTGGGTGGTTATCTCGGCGCACACCTCGCGATCCGTTCCAGCAATCGCTGGATCAAGCGCGCCTTCGAGCTGGTGACCTTGCTGGTGGGGATCAAACTTATCGTCGGGTAGCAGGCTCGCGCCAAGACGCAAAGGCGCCAAGAAAATCTGAAAACGTTTCGCGCAGAGACTGCGTTTCAAACCCCGTATTCCGCCCGGTAGGCCTCGATGCGGGCGATGTCCACGTCATGGCCCGGCTGGGTCGCGAGGTATTCGAGCAAGTGCTCGAGGCGCACGATGCTGACCACCGGTACGCCCAGTGTATCCTCGACTTCCTGGATTGCCGAGCGCTCCCCGCGGCCGCGCTCCTGGCGATCGAGCGCGATGACGACACCGGCCAGCGTGGCGCCGGCACCCCGGATAATGTCGACCGACTCGCGGATGGCCGTACCGGCCGTGATGACGTCGTCGATGACCAGCACCCGCCCGGCGAGGGCCGCGCCCACCAGGTTGCCGCCCTCGCCGTGATCCTTGGATTCCTTGCGGTTGAAACACCAGGGCACGTCGCGCCCGTGCCGGTCGGCCAGCGCGATACTGGCGGCCGCGGCCAATGGAATGCCCTTGTAGGCCGGTCCGAACAGCACGTCGAAGTCGATGGCGCTGTCGACGATAGCCTGTGCATAACAACGTCCGAGCCGGGCCAGGTGCGCGCCGGTGTTGAACAGGCCGGCATTGAAGAAATAGGGGCTGACGCGGCCGGATTTCAGGGTGAACTCGCCGAAGCGAAGCACCCCGGCGCGGATGGCGAAATCGATGAATTCGTGCTGGTAGCCTTTCATGGTGAACAGGGTCGTTATGACTGTGGAAGGCCGTTATCATACACACCCACAGCCACGGGTGGGGCCGCATGCGCATCATAACAGTCAACGTCAACGGTATCCGCTCGGCGGCGCGCAAGGGGTTTTTCCCGTGGCTGGTGCGCCAGCAGGCGGATGTGGTCTGTTTGCAGGAAACCAAGGCCCAGGTCGGGCAACTCGCCGATCCGGTGTTCCGGCCGCGCGGCTGGCATGTCCATTTCCATGACGCCGAGAAAAAGGGCTACAGTGGGGTGGCGATCTATAGTCGGCGCCGCCCGGACCGCGTGATCGCCGGGCTGGGCTGGCCGGACGTAGATGCCGAGGGGCGCTACCTCGAGGCGCGCTTCGGATCACTCAGCGTCGTGTCGCTCTACCTGCCGTCCGGCTCCTCGAGCGAGGAGCGCCAGCAGGTGAAATTCGCCTTCCTGGAGCGATTCATGCCCTGGCTGCGCGAGGTCAAGCGCAAGCGTCGTGAGTATATCCTGTGCGGCGACTGGAATATCGCACATCGCGAGATCGACCTGAAAAACTGGCGCGGCAACCAGAAGAACTCCGGTTTTCTGCCCGAGGAACGCGCCTGGATGGACGAACTGTTCGGACCGGCCGGTTTCGTCGACGCCTTCCGTGCCGTCAACCAGGCAGCGGAGCAGTTTACCTGGTGGTCAAACCGTGGCCAGGCATGGGCAAAGAACGTCGGCTGGCGCATCGATTACCAGATCACCACGCCGGGTATCGGCGCGGCGGTGCGGGGCGCGAGGATCTACAAGGACAAGCGCTTCTCCGATCATGCGCCGCTGATCATGGATTACGACTATGAGTTGTGACTTCCGGCGCCGTGCGCTGCACCGACGCAAAGTCGCCACGCATGCTGCCGGCCGGCCGCAGGCACAGATGCGGCGTGCACAAAGCCTGGCAGAATTCTCTGTCGCTGGAACTCATTGCCAGGATGCGGACCGCAGCTGTTGAGCGCAGATTCTCGCTTCCCGGCAGCGCCTAACAAGCAGGCCAATTACCCGCCTGCAGAGCGGTCCTCGCTGCAACGCAGTATTCATCCCGGTGCGCCTAGGCGTGATCTGAAGTTGATTTGCGCGGCGGCCTGGCGAGCGCGCCGCGCCGGTCTATCTGGAAGAGGGCAGATCCTGGTCGATCTGTACCAGCCCGCTGAACATCAGCAGGCGGTCCTCGAACGTGGTGTTTTCGAGGCGTCGGTCGGACAGCCGCCGCCGCTCGGCGATGACCAGTGCACCGCAGCTGTCCTTAAGCGGGAAGTCACTGGCCAGCCCCCAACGGCGCTGCCCCAGATTCCTGCGTTCCGGGATGCTTCGTCTCATGATTTCAAGCGTAGTCGATAATTCGGACTTCATGGCGGTATAACCCTGCTTTTCTTGCCGGTTATAGAGCGCCACATTTTCCCCGCGAGCGCACGCAATGCAATAGACCGGGTGGCTAATACTTCTGTACTAACCGCTGTGTACCGGTTGCCGGTCCATGCGGATCAGCAGCGGCAGGATGACGGTCAATCCCGGCAGGTGGGCGGAGAGGAGGTCGGTCCGATGCGGATACTGTCGACCGCGGCGCCGGAACAACCGCCTTGTACTCGGCGGGCAGGGGTGGCAGCGGCGGGAACATCGCAAGCAGGGTCGCGGTTGTCCTGTGCGCCAGGTTCGAGCGCCGGTTGCTGCGGCCGGTATCACGCATACCCCCGACAGATTATCGGCGCTGGTGGCGGCCAGCGTGGCGCAGTCCGAGTCACTGTAGCAGCCGGACCAAAAGGCGCTTGCCGCGGACGACCGGGATGCTGCCGCACCGCAGCGGGATCGGCGCCGGCTGGCGCACCGTCGGCGCGGCAACGTCGATACGGGGCACGCTATCCGCTGGCGCGATCGTGCCACGGCGCCACCTTGAGCAGCAGTAGCATGCCCGGTATCGCGAGCACCGTGCAGAGCAGGAAAAAATTCGTCCAGCCGACGTGTTCGACGATGATGCCGGTCACCGCATTCGCCAGTGTGCGCGGGGTTGCTGCAAATGCCGTAAACAATGCGAACTGCGTTGCCGCGAACGCCTTGTTCGTCGCACGTGCGATGAAGGCCGTCAGTGCCGCGGTGCCGAGACCGACACCGAGATATTCGAATGCGACGGCGAATCCGAGCATCCACGGGTTGGCGCCGATTTCAGACAGCAGCGCAAACCCGAGGATGCTGATGACCTGCACGACGCCGAACAGCCACAATGCGCGGTTGATCGATAGCTTGACCATGATCAGGCCGCCAAGCAGTCCGCCGACGATTGCCGCTATCAGCGATGCTGCCTTGGCGATCGTGCCGATCTGCGTCAGCGAAAACCCGACATCGATGAAAAACGGTGATTGCAGCGCGGTCGCCATGTTGTCGCCGAGCTTATATAGGAACAGGAATGCCAGCACGAGCGCTGCCGTGCCAATTCCGCGGCGGCCGATGAATTCCCGGAAAGGCTCAATCACCGCCTGCCGAATCGACCGCGGCGCGTCCGGGTCCCGTGCCGGTTCGGAAATGCTCAGGGTCAGCGCGATGCCGACCACCATGAAACCCGCGACGATGAAGAAAACCGAATGCCATGGCAGGTGATCGGCGAGGATCAGGGCCAGCGAGCCGGGAACGAGGCCCGATAGACGGTACGCCTGCACGTGAATTGAATTGCCCAACCCGAGTTCCTGGTCGGGCAGCAACTCGCGCCGGTAAGCATCGAGCACGATGTCCTGACTGGCGCTGAAAAATGCCAGGGTGGCGGCCAGATAGGCGATTGCCCATATCGACAGTTGCGGATCGAGCAAACCAATCGCGGCAATCGATCCGGCGAGCAGCAGTTGGGTGACCAGCATCCAGCCGCGGCGGCGGCCCAGGAACGGCAGCGTGTAGCGGTCCATGACCGGCGCCCACAGGAACTTCCAGGTGTAGGGCATCTGCACCAGCGTGAAAAAGCCGATCTCTGCAAGGCCGATTCCCTCCGTGCGCAGCCAGGCGGGTACCAGCTGTATCAGGATATAGAGGGGCAGGCCGGAGGTAAAACCGGTGAAGACGCAGATCAGCATGCGCCGGTTGAGGACCGCCTCCCGGAACGTGGGGCGTGCGACCGTATCCATGCCGCGACCGTCAGCCGCCATGCTGCGGGTCGTCATCCACGTACCCTGGGGCTGTCAGGCTGGCCAGGGTGCGTGGGCACGTTGTCGGACCGGGAACGGCGTGGCGGAGTGTGCCCCGCTCGCACTCTGGTCTGGCGGGCAGGTGCGGGGATGTTATTATGTAAGACATTGTTTGGTAACGCGTTTCAGTCTACTGGCTGGAATGCGGGGGTGCAAGAAGCAGGCCGTCGGGTATCCGTGCGGGGCGTTCGATACGGACGCGTTTGGCACGCCCGGTCGCGCCGCCGAGCAGGACCACCTGCCGGCGCGCAACGCCGAATTCATGCGCGAGCAAGGTCAGCAGATGCTCGTTGGCCTGGCCCTCGACCGGCGGGGCGGTGATCCGGATCTTGAGGCGCTCGCCGTGGACGCCGCCGATCTGGTCCCGGCTGGCCCGGGGCTGGACATGCAGGTCGAGCAACAGGTCTGTTCCGTCCCACTGGTACCAGGATGCGGGCAAGGGCTCAGTGCAGCAGCGGCATGATCAGCATGCGCACAACCTGTAGCCCGATGATGGCGAACAGTGGCGACAGGTCAATACCGGACAGCGGCGGGATGACGCGCTGGATCGGCTTGAGGATGGGGTTGGTGAGGCTGTACAGCAAGGAGTTGACCGGGGTGTAGGTGCCGGGATTGACCCAGCTCAGGATGACCTGAACGACGATCGAGATCAGAAAGATGTTGATGAGCAGCAGGAACAGCTCGCCGATGGTGACCAGTAGCAGGGTGATGAACGGTACGCTGGCGCCGCGCAATGTGACGACGATGAGGACAGAGATGAACTGCAGCACCAGCATCAGGAAAATCGCCGCTGTATCGAATTTGCCGATGACGGGAATGACCTTGCGCAGGGGCACCAGTAGCGGATTGGTGATGCGTACCAGAAACTGGCTGACCGGGTTGTAGAAATCCGCGCGCACCACGCCGAGCAGGAAGCGCAGCATCACGGCCAGGATGTACAGGCTGATCAGCGTGGTGATCAGGAACTCCAGCGGGTTGGTCAGATAGTCGTTCATGTCCGGTTCCCGAATTCTTCCGCCAGTTCGCGCGCGCGAACGACGGCGGCCTGCATGGCCTTGCCGACGATCTCCTCGAAGCCGTGCTGCTGAAAGACGCTGATTGCGCGTTCGGTGGTACCGCCCGGCGAGGTCACGCGGCGGCGCAGGGCGGCCGCGTCTTCCGGGCTCTCCAGCGCCATTTTAGCAGCCCCGAACGCGGTTTGCAGCGCCAGCAGGCGGGCCGGGTCTTCCGCCAGGCCGAGCCTGCAGCCTCCGGCCTGCAGCGCCTCCATGAGCAGGAAGAAATAGGCCGGGCCGCTGCCGGACAGGGCGGTGACGGCATCCAGTTGCGCCTCGTCGCTGACCCAGAGCGCGATGCCGACCGCGCGCATGATCGATTCGGCGATATTGCGCTGGTCCTCGCTGACGTTGGGATTGGCGTAGAGCGCGGTTGCGCCGCTCTGTACCAGCGCGGGGGTATTCGGCATGGTGCGCACGATGGCGACGCCCGCGCCGAGCCAGTCACGCAGCGACCGTTCGCGTACGCCGGCAGCGATGGATATCACCAGCGGGCCACCCTGCGCGACGGTCGTGGCCAGCTCGATGGCGACGCTCTGCATGACCTGCGGCTTGACTGCGAGGACGACGACATGCGCACCTGTCGCGGCCGCCCGGTTGTCCATGGTCGTGGCGATGCCGAAGCGGGATGCCAGTCGCTGTTGTTGCTGCGGATCGTGATCGCTGGCCCGGATGGTGGCCGGATTCCAGCCATCGGCGATCAGTCCGCCGATGAGACTGCTGGCCATGTTGCCGCCGCCGATGAAGGTCAGGTTGGTGTCGGTCATGGTGCTCGACAATACAGGATGCACGCTGGCAACGACAAGCTTGCATGGCGCGCGCGCGGTCGTTCCACGGGCGCCGGGCGTTCGCGTGCAGGGCTGTAATTATTCAATGCTTTCATTGCGTTAACGGGGGTCGCCGGCTGTCTTGAGAATTCGCTTCAATGCGGCATACTCTAGGCAACGGGCGCTGTCGCAGCTGGCGAGTTGCCGGCGGATGCGTCGGCCGGGCATGGTGCCCCAACGGGTCGTGTGCGCCGCTCGGCGCATGTTCAAGTATCCCCTGCTGACGTCGATAACGTTTTTCGGAAATTGATCTATCAAGGGAACGCGCATGGATATTGCCGAGCTACTTACCTTCAGTGTCAACAACGGTGCATCCGACCTGCATCTCTCTGCCGGCATGCCGCCGATGATCCGTGTCGACGGCGACATGCGCAAGATCAACGTGCCCGTGCTGGATCACAAGACGGTACACGGACTTGTCTATGACATCATGAACGACAAGCAGCGCAAGGATTACGAGGAGTTTCTCGAGACCGACTTTTCCTTCGAGATCCCCAATCTGGCGCGCTTCCGTGTCAATGCATTCAATCAGAATCGCGGCGCCGGCGCGGTGTTCCGTACCATTCCCTCCGAGATTCTCAGCCTCGAGGACCTGGGTACGCCCGGGATCTTCAAGGACATCTCGGACACGCCGCGCGGTCTGGTGCTGGTGACCGGGCCGACCGGTTCGGGCAAGTCCACCACGCTGGCCGCGATGATCGATTACATCAACAAGAAGGCCTACCACCACATCCTCACCATCGAGGATCCGATCGAGTTCGTGCACGAGAGCAAGAAATGCCTCATCAACCAGCGCGAGGTGCACCGCGACACGAAGGGGTTCAACGAGGCCCTGCGTTCGGCGCTGCGTGAGGACCCGGACATCATCCTGGTCGGCGAAATGCGTGACCTGGAAACCATCCGGCTGGCGCTTACCGCGGCCGAGACCGGTCACCTGGTGTTCGGAACCCTGCATACCACGTCCGCGGCCAAGACCATCGACCGTGTGATCGACGTGTTCCCGGCCGCCGAGAAGACCATGGTGCGCTCCATGCTGTCGGAGTCGCTGCGTGCGGTCATTTCGCAGACCCTGCTGAAGAAGATCGGCGGCGGGCGTATCGCGGCCTGGGAGATCATGATCGGCACGCCGGCCATCCGCAACCTGATCCGCGAGGACAAGGTGGCGCAGATGTACTCGGCGATCCAGACCGGTCATGCGGTCGGCATGACCACGCTCGACCAGTACCTGACCGATATCCTGACCAAGGGGCTGATCACCAAGCAGGATGCCCGCGCGAAGGCGGCCATCAAGGAAAACTTCCGCTAGTTCGCGGGTAAGGGTGCTGATATGGATCTGTTGCCGCTGTTGAAGTTGATGAAGGAAAAGCAGGCTTCCGACCTGTTCCTGACGGCCGGCCTGCCGCCGACGGTCAAGCTGAACGGCAAGACGGTGCCGATCGGGAGTGAGGCGCTGACCCCGGAGACGGCGATGCGCATGGTGACCAACATGATGACGCCGGCGCAGCGCGACGAGTTCGAGGCCACGCACGAGTGTAACTTCGCCATCTCCGAACCAGACGTCGGGCGCTTTCGTGCCAGTGCGTTCATCCAGCGTAACCACGCCGGGGCGGTGTTGCGTCGCATCGAGACCTATATCCCCTCCATCGAGGAGCTGCAGCTGCCGCCGATCCTGAAGAATCTCGCCATGACCAAGCGCGGTCTGATCGTGTTTATCGGCGCCACCGGTACCGGTAAATCCACATCGCTGGCTTCCATGCTGGACTACCGCAACAAGAACGGCACCGGGCATATCATCACCATCGAGGACCCGATCGAGTTCGTGCACAAGCACCAGGGTTGCATCATCACCCAGCGCGAGGTCGGCATCGATACCGAGTCATACGAGACGGCCCTGAAGAACACACTGCGCCAGGCGCCGGATGTCATCCTGATCGGCGAGATCCGCGACCGCGAAACCATGAATCATGCCATCGCGTTCGCCGAGACCGGCCACCTCTGCCTGGCGACCCTGCATGCCAATAACGCGAACCAGGCGATGGACCGTATCATCAACTTCTTCCCCGAGGATCGTCGCCCGCAGCTGTTCATGGACTTGTCCATGAACCTGAAGGCGTTCCTCGCCCAGCAGCTGATCCCGCGCAAGGACGGCAACGGCCGGGTCGTGTGCGTGGAAATCCTGCTCGGCACGCCCCTGGCGCAGGATCTTATCCGCAAGGGTGAGATCCACAAGCTCAAGGAACTGATGAAGCAATCCGGTCAGCAGGGCATGGTGACCTTCGACCAGGCGCTGTTCAACCTCTATAAGGCGGGAGAGATCAGCTACGACGACGCACTGCACTACGCCGACTCCGCCAACGAGGTGCGCCTCATGGTCAAGCTGGAAGAGGGCGACGTGGAGAAGTACTCCGTGGCCATGGACAACGTGTTCCTGCAGGAGAAGGACTGACGGCGAACAGCGTCTGTCCACGATCGAAAACGGGCGCCTGGCGCCCGTTTTTTTGGCCATCTGTGCGCGGAAGCGGCCCGCTCCCACGGGTGTATCTTACAAATTGCGCGTTATCCCCACTGCACCGCGCGGGCGTCGAATACCGGCCCATCGACGCACACGCGCTTCATGGCGGGGCCGGCGGGGGTCACGAGTTCCACGGCACAGCCGGCGCAACCGCCCACGGCGCAGGCCATGTATTCCTCCAGCGAGACCTGGCAGGGCAGCTCGAACTCGCTTGCCAGCCGGGCCGTCGCTGCCAGCATCGGATGCGGGCCGCAGGCGCAGATGCCGACCTCGGCACGGGCCGCCGCATCCAGGCCCTGCAGCCAGATGCGTGCCAGGTCGGTGATGTAGCCGGCGTAACAGCCGGCGTAGTCCTGCCGGCTGGCGAGACGGCTGGGGACGCCCCAGTCATCCAGCAGCGGCATGGCGGCGATGACGCCGTCCGGCATGGCGGGGATCATGATGCGCGAAGGCTGGGCGCGGAACGGGAACGGGACCTCGGATCCCATCAGCACCAGTGGCCGCCAGTGCCGATCGCTGCGCAGGCGGTCAGCAAGAAAAATCATCGGCGGGATGCCCACGCCGCCGCCCAGCAGGAGGATCCGCGGGCGCGTGCGCTCTGGGGTGAACGGCATACCGATGGGGCCGATCATGCTGAGCGTCTCCCCCGTGCGACGCTTGGCCAGGGCGCGCGTACCGTTACCGACAGTCTTGTACAGAAATTCCACCCAGCCGCCGGCGGCATCGACGCGCATGATGGACAGCGGCCGGCGCATGGGCAGGGCGGGATCGCACTGGATATGGGCAAACTGGCCTGGCTGCGCACTGGCAGCGCAGCGGGGCGCCGCGACCCGGAGCAGGTGCTGTTCGCCGGGATGCGCCGCGTGCGTGAGTATGCGGGCGTCCTCGACGAAGAGGGTGCCGCGGTGTGCTTTGCCGGTAGCGTGCATGGCGGCGATTATAGCCGCAAACCCGGCCGCCTACAGTCCCGGCGGCCGCTTTATCCGTGCTCGAGCAGGTTGCGCAGGCCGGTATCGAAATCCACGCGCGGCGCCCAGTCGAGCAATTCCCGGGCCCGGCTGATATCGGCGCAGGAATGCCGGATGTCGCCTTCGCGAGCCGCGCGGTAGACCGGTTCGAACGGCTGTCCCTGGATGCGGCACACGCTGTGCAGCAGTTCGTTGATGGTGATCGTGGTGCCGGTCGCGATATTGATGGCCTGCCCGGCGGCGTCCGGCGCCTGCGCGGCGCGCAGGTTGGCCTCGACCACGTCGGCGACGTAGACGAAGTCCCGGGTCTGCTCCCCGTCGCCGTAGATGACCGGTTGCGCACCCTGGCGGACGCGGTTCGCGAAGATCGAGATGACACCGGAATACGGCGATGTCGGGTCCTGGCGCGGCCCGAAGACGTTGAAATAACGCAACGCCACCGTCTCCAGTCCATACAGCCTGTAATAGACCTGGCAGGCGTGTTCCGATGCCAGCTTGTCGACCGCGTAGGGCGAGAGCGGCCGCACCGGCATCGCCTCGGTCTTGGGCAGTTCCGGCAGGTCACCGTAGACGGCGGCCGAACAGGCGAACACGACGCGCTGTACCCCGCACTGACGGGCGGCCTCCAGGACGTTCAGTGTGCCCCGGTAATTGGTGAGCTCGCTGCCCAGCGGGTCGCCGACGGTCTCGGGTACCGAGGCAATCGCGGCCTGGTGGAATACGACACCGATACCGTCCATCCACTCGCGCACCGTGCGGTAATCGCCAACATCACCCTCGATGACCGATACCGCGTCCGAAACCGGGATGTTGTCGCGCTTGCCGGTGGAGAAATTATCGAGAATACGGACCTGGTGTCCGTCGTTGAGCAGGTGTTCCGCAATGTGCGAGCCGATGAAGCCGGCGCCTCCCGTTACCAGATATTTCATAGTCACAAACCGGCTGCGATTGAGTACCGATATAGTGATTGCTTGCCGGGATGCAGGTCAAGGGTCGCGCTGGGAATATGCGACACATGGCATGGAACGCCGTGCGGCGCGCGGCAAGATCCCGTATGCTGCCAGGGCACTCACGCGCGCGCGGCCGGGTTGCCGTGCATGCCTGCACCGGCCTGTTCCAGTTTGCGGCGCAGCGACTCCGGCCGGTCCGCGTCCGCCAGTGCCTGTTCCAGGGACAGCTTGCCCGTTTCCACGAGGCTTGCACAGGGCCGTGTCGAATTCGTTGAGTTCCTCGTGCGCTTCGTCGTGTTCGATCAGGCTGAGACCGGCCGGCCTGCGCTGTTCCGCGCTGTCGCCCGTGCCCAGGCTGAGCCGCAGGCGCAGGTTGTTCGGGGAGTCTGCGTTCTTCAGGGCTTCGTCGACGGATATCGCGCCGTTCTCGACCAGGCGGAATAATGCCCCGTCAAAGGTCTGCATGCCGGCATTCTCCGATTTCTCCATGATTTCCTTGATTTCGTGAACATCCCCACGCCGGATCATGTCCTGCACCAGCGGGGTGCCGAGCAGGATCTCCACCGCGGCCGCACGGCCGCCGGCGACCGTCCTGACCAGCCGTTGCGAGACGAAGGCGCGCAGGTTCAGCGACAGGTCGAGCAGCAGCTGGTTGCGCCTGTCCTCGGGAAAGAAGTTGACGATGCGGTCGAGCGCCTGGTCGGCATTGTTGGCGTGCAGCGTGGAAATGGCCAGATGCCCGGTTTCGGCAAATGCCAGTGCATGCTCCATGGTCTCGCGGTCGCGGATCTCGCCGATCAGGATGACATCCGGTGCCTGGCGCAGCGTGTTCTTCAGTGCATCCTCGTAGCTTTCCGTGTCCACGCCGACCTCGCGCTGGTTGACGATGGAGCGCTTGTGCGGGTGCACGAACTCGATCGGGTCCTCGATGGTGATGATATGTCCGGCGCTGTTACGGTTGCGGTAGTCGATCAGCGAGGCCAGCGAGGTCGACTTGCCCGAGCCCGTGGCGCCGACGAACAGCACGAGGCCGCGCTTTTCCATGATGACACGGGTCAGGACCTCGGGCAGGCCGAGTTGCTGCCAATCCGGAATGGCGGTCTTGATGTTGCGTACCACCATGGAAACGGTATTGCGCTGGCGGAAGATATTGACGCGGAACCTGCCGATACCCGGTTCGGATATGGCGAGGTTCATCTCGGGGCGCCCGCTGAATGCCGCGCGCTGCTCCGCGTCCATCACCGACCAGGCGACGGCCTGTATCTGTTCCGATGTCAGCGGCTGTTCCTCGAGCGGCGTCAGCGTGCCGTTGATCTTGGCGCTGGGCGGCGCGCCGCTGCTGAGATACAGGTCGGAAGCGTCCTGCTCCACCATCTTGCCCAGATAGGTCTTGAATTCCATTTCTTTCACCCCGGCTTGTATATAATCGTCCCGAATCGGTGAAGTCGGCGGTCAGCGCGGCAATCTTGAATGGCGGGTATGACGGGCAGGAAGAGCAAGGCGGCAACTTCGGCAGGGTCGGCGGCCGCCGGGCTGCCCGCTGCGCTGCGCGAACCGGTGGCATCGGCCTGGGAAGCCTTCGTCCAGGCCATGGCGGGTCTTGGCCGCGAGCCGCCCGCGCAGCCGGAATTCGTCGCCGCCCTGCAGCGGGTATGGGCGTGCAGCGATTTCGTGGCGCAGACCTGTGTGCGCGAGCCGGAAGTCCTGTGCCGCTTGCTGGATGACGGCTGTCTGCTGGGGGATTACGCACCCGGCGAGGTGGCGGACAAGCTGGAACTGGCGCTGCGGGGCGTTGGCACCGAGGCGGAGCTGTCACGCAGACTGCGGGAATTCCGCCGGCAGGAAATGCTGCGGATCGCCTGGCGCGACCTGGCCGGCTGGGCGCCGCTCGACGAGGTGTTGTACGACCTCTCCGCACTGGCCGACGCCTGCATCGGCAGCAGTCTCGACCGGATTTCCGGTTGGGCGGTAGCACAGGCCGGCGCCGCGCCGAAACAGCTCCGGCCTGCGCTGGTGGTGCTCGGCATGGGCAAGCTCGGGGCGCACGAGCTGAATTTTTCCTCCGACATTGATCTGATCTTCGCCTATCCGGATGCGAACGCGGCCTGGCATGACCGGCATCTCAGCGCGGATGAATTCTATCTCCGCATTGCGCGGCAACTGGTCCAGGTGCTGGATGCGCAAACGGCGCAGGGATTCGTGTTCCGTGTCGACATGCGGCTGCGTCCCTATGGTGACAGCGGGTCGCTGGTCGCGAGTTTCGACGCGATGGCGGACTACTACCAGCTGCAGGGCCGCGAGTGGGAGCGCTACGCCATGATCAAGGCCCGGCCGGTGGCCGGGCCGGCACCGGCGGCTGCCCGCCTGATGGCGCTGCTGCATCCCTTCGTCTACCGCCGTTATCTGGACTTCGGCGCCTTCGAGTCATTGCGCAGCCTCAAGGAACAGATCATCCGCGAGGTTGAACGCAGGGGCATGCAGGACAACATCAAGCTCGGACCGGGCGGCATCCGCGAGATCGAGTTCATCGCCCAGGCGTTCCAGCTGGTGCGCGGCGGGCGCGAACCCGTGCTGCAGCAGCGCGGTGTGCTGGCGATTCTCGCTGCGCTCGTCGAACTCGGCTATCTGCCGGAAACCGCTGCCGCGCAGCTGACCGCGGCCTACGTCTTTCTGCGCCGTACCGAGAACCGCCTGCAGGCATGGGAGGACCGCCAGGTGCATACCCTGCCGGAGGATGAGCCGGGGCGGGCCAGGCTGGCCTTCGCCATGGGCTACCCTGACTGGGAGCGTTTCGCCCGGGAACTGGCACGGCACCGCGGCCTGGTAGCGCAGCATTTCGAACAGGTGTTCGCCGCACCGCGCGATCGCGTCGATGCGCAGGAGCGCGACCGGACGCGTGGCATGGACGATGTGTGGCGGGGCACGACCGGCGCTGCCCGGGCGGTCACGCTGCTGGAAAATGCCGGTTATCAGGAGGGCGAGGAGGTGTTGCGGTGGTTGGCCCAGTTTCGCCAGGGGCCGGTTTCGCGCTTCCTCGGCGAGCAGGGCAAGCGCCGCCTGGATGAACTGATGCCGCAGGTGCTGCATGCCGCCGCCGGCAGCGCGCATGCAACGGAGGTGCTCAAGCGCATGGGGGCGCTGCTGGAGGCGATTGCCGGCCGCACCACCTACCTGTCGCTGCTGGTCGAGCATCCGGCCGCGCTCGGCCTGCTGGCCCGGCTCTGTGCCGCCAGCAGCTGGATCGCGAATCAGCTCGCCCTGCATCCGATCCTGCTCGATGAACTGCTCGATCCGCGGGCGCTGTTCGAACCGCTCGACCGGGATGGCCTGCGGCAGTCGCTCCAGGCGCGCATGGCAGGTATCCCGCCGGGTGACCTCGAGCAGCAGATGGACCAGTTGCGGCAGTACCGGCAGGCGGCCGCATTGCACGTGGCGGCAACCGACATCGTCGCCGGGCTGCCTGTCACACGCGTGGCGGATCACCTGACCGATATCGCCGAGGTGGTGCTCGAGACGGTCCTGCGGCTGGCCTGGGCGCACCAGGTGGCGCGCCATGGGCCGCCTGCCTACCTGCGCCATGGCCAGGTGTGCGAGGCGGGCTTTGCCATCGTCGGATACGGCAAACTGGGAGGATACGAACTGGGGTACGGTTCGGACCTGGATATCGTCTTCCTGCACGACAGTACCGGAAACGAACAGCACACCGCAGGTCCCCGGGTGATCGACAACGTCGAGTTCTTTACCCGGCTCAGCCAGCGCATCATCCATATCCTCAATACCTTTACCGCGGCCGGGGTACTGTACGAGGTCGACATGCGGCTGCGGCCGAACGGCAATTCCGGCCTGCTGGTCAGCAGTGTGGATGCCTTCGAGGAATACCAGCGGGCCAGTGCCTGGACCTGGGAGAACCAGGCGCTGATCCGGGCACGGGTCGTGGTCGGCAACGCGGCGATCAGCCGCCGCTTCGGGCAGATCCGGCGCGAGGTCCTGACCCGCCCCAGGGACGTCCGGCAGCTGCAGACCGAGGTGGCCGACATGCGCCGGCGCATGCGCACGGAGCTGGACCAGGGCACCTCCGAACGCTTCGACCTCAAGCACGGGGCCGGCGGTATCGTTGACATCGAATTTATGGTTCAATTTATGGTCCTGCGCTGGTCTGGCGAACACGAGCGTCTGTTGCACCCGACCGCAACGCTGGCCCTGTTGCAGGCCAGCGGCGAGATCGGCGTGCTGCCGGCGCCGGATGCCGAGGCCCTGTCGAACGCCTACCGCGCACTGCGCGAGCGGATCAACCACCGGGTCCTGGCGGGTGCGCCGGCCCTGATCGGCCAGGACGAGCTGCTGGCCGAGCGCGCGGCGGTGTGCCGGGTCTGGCAGCAGGTGATGGGCGAGGCGTGTATCAATCCGGGGTGAGCGCCGCTGTTGCAGACGTCGCGACCCCAGTGCTGGAGAGAGTTTTGTATGTCAATGTCTGACCGCGACGGCGTCATCTGGATGGACGGGCAGCTGGTGCCCTGGCGTGAGGCGCAGGTGCATGTGCTGACCCACACCCTGCACTATGGCATGGGCGTGTTCGAGGGCGTGCGTGCCTACCGTGCCGAGCAGGGTACCGCGATCTTCCGTCTGTCTGAGCACCTCAAGCGCCTGTACGGTTCCGCGCACATCATGAAGATGCAGGTCCCCTGGGATCAGCCGACGCTGGCCGGTGCGCATCGCGCCGTGGTGCGCGAGAACGGCCTGGAGTCCGCCTATATCCGGCCCATGTTTTTCTACGGCTCGGAGGGCATGGGCCTGCGCGCAGACAACCTCAAGGTGCATGCGATCGTCGCCGCCTGGGAATGGGGCGCCTACCTCGGTGCCGAGAACATGGAGAAGGGCATCCGCATCAAGACTTCCTCCTACACGCGCCATCATGTCAACATCACCATGTGCAAGGCCAAGGCCAACGGACACTACATCAATTCCATGCTCGCGCTGAACGAGGCGCTCAGCGACGGTTATGACGAGGCCATGCTGCTCGATGTGGACGGCTTCGTGGCCGAAGGCAGTGGCGAGAACATTTTCATCGTGCGCGATGGCGTCATCTACACGCCCGACCTTACCTCGGCGCTGGAAGGCATCACCCGCGACACCATTGCCCGGCTGGCGGCCGACGAAGGCTATGTGCTGCGCGAGAAGCGCATCACGCGCGACGAGGTCTACCTGGCCGACGAAGCCTTCTTCACCGGTACGGCGGCGGAGGTCACGCCGATCCGCGAGGTGGACGGCCGCACCATCGGGCGCGGCGCGCGCGGTCCGGTGACGACGCGGCTGCAGGCCCTGTATTTCGATGTGGTGCACGGCCGTGTCGACAAGTACACCGACTGGTTGACAAAAGTGTAGGCGCGGACCGCGTCCGCGAATGATGCTATCGCCGTAATTCATGCGCCACCGCGCTGCTGCAGGAGCGGATCGAATTCACGCATGATGTTCTGGGGATGCCCTGATTTATTCCCTTTTTGTCTTCCCGGCGAATGCCGGGATCCGGGCAATTTAAACCCATGGCTTCCGGCTTCCGCCGGAATGACGAATAGATCAGACTTTCCCTAGTTCTGGCTGAGCTGCGAGTTGTACAGCCGCCAGTAAGCACCGCCCCCGTCGAGCAGTTCGCCGTGCGTGCCGCATTCGACGATCCGCCCCTGTTCCAGCACCACGATGCGATCGGCATGTTCGATGGTGGACAGCCGGTGCGCGATGATGATCGAGGTGCGACCCTGCATCAGGGTGCGCAGCGCGACCTGCACGTGGCGTTCCGACTCGGTATCCAGCGCGGAGGTGGCCTCGTCCAGGATCAGGATCGGCGCATCCTTGAGCAGTGCGCGTGCGATCGCCAGCCGCTGGCGCTGCCCGCCGGAGAGGCGGGCGCCGTTCTCGCCGATCAACGTGTCCATGCCTTGCGGCAGGGTGCGGATGAATTCCATGGCATGCGCCGCCTCGGCCGCGGCCTCGATCGCCGCACGCGTCGCCCCGCGCATGCTGCCGTAGGCGATGTTGGCGGCGATGGTATCGTTGAACAGCACGATGTCCTGGTTCACCAGCGCAATGGCGGTGCGCAGGTCGGCCAGCTGCACCTCCTGCAGGTCGACGCCGTCCAGCAGGATTTGCCCGGCAGTCGGCTGGTAGAAGCGCGGCACCAGTGCGGCCAGGCTGGTCTTGCCGCTGCCGGACTTGCCGACCAACGCAATCGTCTCGCCGGCGGCGATCTCCAGATTGATGTCTTCCAGGGCGGCGACGTCGCCGCTGTCGTAGCGCAGGCTGACATGGCGCAGGACCAGCTCGCCGCGCGCATGCGCCAGGCGGCGGCTGCCCGTTTCCGGTTCCGGCGGTTCTTCCAGCAGATCGAAGATGGACTGTGATGCGGCCAGGCCGCGCTGCAGCTGTTCGTTGACCTTGGTCAGCCGTTTGAGCGGCGCGAACAGCAGCCCCATGGCACCGAAAAAGGAGATGAAGCTGCCGACGGTGAACTCCTCCGTGTGCGCCTGGGATGAGGCGATGTAGATCATGACCGCGAGCGCGATGACTGCGATCAGCTGCACCGCCGGCACGTTGGCGGCCGAGGTGGCGATGATCTTCAGGTTCATATGCCGCACCCGGTTGGAGAGCGTGCCGAAACGGCTGCTCTCGTAGTGCTGGCCGCCGAACAGCTTGACCACGCGCTGTCCCTTGACCGCTTCCTCGATCACGCCGGTCATCTCGCCCATGGACTGCTGCAGGTGGGTACTGAGCCGGCGCAGTCGGCCGCTGACCAGTTTCACCACGATGCCGATGGCCGGGGCGACGACGAAAAAGATGACCGAGAGCTTCCAGTTGATCCAGGCCATCAGCGCCAGCAGGCCGATGACCGACAGGGTGTCGCGGACCAGGATCAGCAGTGCGTCACTCGCAGCGGCAGCCACCTGGTTCACGTTGAAGGTGATCTTGGAGATCAGCGTGCCGGTCGGGTTGTTGTCGTAGAAGCGGCTCGGGAGGCTCAGCAGCCGCGCGAACAGCTGCGCACGCATGTCGTGGATCACCTTGCCGGAGACCCAGTTGAGCGCGACGGTGCTGGAGTAATTGGCGATGCCGCGCACCAGGAACAGCAGGATCAGCAGCACCGGCATGAGCCGGATGGTGACCGGATCCTTGTGGATGAAGCTGCCGTCGAGCAGCGGCTTCATCAGCGCCGGGATGGCCGGCTCGGTGAGCGCCACCACCACGATACTGGCGATGGCCAGCACGAAGATCTTCCAGTAGGGTATGACATAGCGCAGCAGGCGCAGGTACAGCTCTTTCGTTGTCGCTGGTCGGTTCATCTCGATGTCCGGGGTGCGCGCGCATCCGGGTGGTTGCAGGTGGCGATTATACAGGCCGGTTCCGCCCCCTGCCGGCCGCTCGTGCACGGATGCTTCGGGCCGCGCTATCATGCCATAATCACGGTTTGCGAATGCCCGGATGCCGGGCAGCAGGAGGGCACAGTGCCAAATCCCTACAGCGCCGAGGCGGACGCCGGCGGCAGCGCCCGCGAGCCGAACGCGCAGAACCACTACAACGTGACCCGGGCGGACCTGCCCCTGCACTGTCCGCTGGCCGGTATGAGCCTGTGGAATTCCCACCCGCGCGTCTATCTGCCCATCGAAGCCACCGGCCGGGCCAAGTGCCCCTACTGCGGTGCGGAATACACCCTGGTTGATGCCGGCTAGGTACGGTTTTGGCCGGCCGCGATCCTGAAGCCGGTACGGTCGGCGGGGCGGCCCGCACCCCGAACACCCGCGCCGGGCCGCTGGTGGTATGGCGCTTCACCGACGGCAAGCCTGGTCACGACAGCCAGTCGCAGGGTCTGGTCGAGGCCCTGCGTGCGCAGTGCGTGGTCGAGGAGCACAGCATTCATGTCGCGGATTGCCGGGCCGGCCTGGCGGCCTGCCTGAGCGGTCGCATCACCTTCGGCCAGGACCTGCCCGATCCGGCGCTGCTGATCGGCGCCGGCCATGCCACCCACCTGCCCATGCTCAACGCCCGGCGCGTGCGCGGCGGGCGGGTGGTGGTGCTGATGAAGCCGACCCTGCCGACGGGGTGGTTCGACCTCTGTGTCATCCCCATGCACGACCGGCCGCGGCGCAGGGAGAACATCCTGCTGACGCGCGGTGTCCTGAATCGGGTGCGTCCCGCGGCGCAGCGGGACGGTTGCCGGGGACTGATCCTGGTCGGCGGGCCTTCCGCGCACGTGAGCTGGACCGGGGACGCGGTCGCCGCCCAGATCGCACAGCTGCCGGCGCGCTCCACCGCACTGCAGTGGACGTTGACCACCTCGCGGCGTACCCCCGCCGGCTTCCTGGAACGGCTCGGTGCCGTTCCGGGGCTCACCATCGTGCCCTGCGACCGCACCGGGCCGGACTGGTTGCCGGCGCAGCTGGCGGGCGCGGCGCAGGTGTGGGTCACGCAGGACAGCGTGTCCATGATCTTCGAGGCCCTGACCTCGGGTGCCGCGGTCGGCCTGATCGACGTGCCCTGGCGCAATCCCCGGGACCGGGTGGCGCAGGGCGTCGTGCAGCTGGTGCGGGAGGGACTGGTGACGGCATTCCCTGCCTGGCAGGGCGGCACCGCGCCGCAGCCGCCGGCCGTGCCGTTCGACGAGGCCGCGCGGGTCGCGGCCTGGATCCTGGAACAATGGCCGGACGTCGGCTGACCGTGCTGCAGGTGCTCCCGGCGCTGGAGAGCGGGGGGGTGGAGCGCGGCACGCTGGAAGTGGCGGCCGCGCTGGTCCGGGCCGGCCATCGTTCGCTGGTGGTCTCGGCCGGCGGCCGGCTGGTCGCCGATCTGACCGCGGCCGGTTCCGCGCACGTGGCCATGGCGGTGGGCCGCAAGTCCCTGCGGGTACTGGCCGAGGTACGACCGTTGCGGCGCCTGCTGGACGCGGAAGGCGTGGACATCCTGCACGTACGCTCGCGGCTGCCGGCCTGGATCGCCTGGCTGGCCTGGCGCGGGCTGCCGCCGGCGACGCGGCCGCGTTTCGTCACCACCGTGCACGGCCTCTACTCGGTCAACCGCTACAGCGCGATCATGACCCGCGGCGAGCGGGTGATCGCGGTATCGGATACGGTACGCCGCTATATCCTCGATCACTATCCCGGCGTGGATCCGCAGCGCGTGGTCACGATCTACCGCGGCGTGGACCCGGCGGCGTTCCCATACGGCTTCCGGCCGGCGCCGGACTGGCTGGCTGCCTGGCACGGCCAGTACCCGTCGCTGCAGGGGTGCCGGGTCCTGACCCTGGCCGGGCGGCTGACGCGCTTGAAGGGGCATGCCGATTTCATCGACCTGGTCGCGACCCTGGTGGCGCGGGGGATCGACGTCCACGGCCTGATCGTGGGGCATCTCGACCCGCGCCGGCAGGCCTATGTCGGGGAGCTGCAGCGGCTGGTCAAGGATGCCGGGCTGCAGGACCGCATCATCTTCACCGGTCAGCGCAGCGATATCCGCGAGATCTATGCCGTTTCGGATCTCGTCCTGTCGCTGTCGAACCGGCCGGAGTCCTTCGGCAGGACGGTGCTGGAGCCGCTCTGCCTCGGCGTGCCGGTGCTCGGATACGATCACGGGGGCGTGGGCGAGATCCTCGCCGCGCTCTATCCGGCCGGCCGGGTGGCGCCGGGAGATGGCGCCGCCCTGGCCGCCGCGGCCGCACGGCTGCTCGCCGACCCGCCGCCGGTGCCGCGGGAGTCGCCCTTCACCCTCGGGGCCATGCTGGACACGACGCTGGCGCTGTACCGGGATCTGGCGGGGACGGCCTGATGCGCACCGTGCTGTGGTGGGGCCGGTTCGATCCCGACTATTCCCGCAACCGGATCCTGCGCCGGCTGCTGGGCGAGCTGGGCTGGCAGGTGCAAGACTTCCATCCCCGCTGCAGCGCGCTCGCCGGTCTGCAGGCCGCGCTCGCGCGGATCCCGCGCCCCGACCTGGTGTGGGTTCCCTGTTTCCGCCAGCGTGACCTGGCCGCCGCGAGTCGCTGGGCCCGTAACCGGGGCGTGCCGCTGGTCTTCGATCCGCTGATCTCCGCCTATGACAAGCAGGTGGACGAGCGTGGCAAGATCACGACCGGGAGCGCACGCGCCCGGCGGCTGCTCGCGCGCGAGCGCGCCCTGTTCCAGCGCGCCGACCGGGTGCTGGCCGATACACCCGCGCATGCCAGGTATTTCGCGGATGTGCTCGATACGGACCCGGCGCGGGTGGCGGTGGTGTATGTCGGTGCCGAGGCGGCACTGTTCCGGCCCGCGGCTGCCTCTGCGCCGGAGCAGGGACGTCGGCCGGAAGGGCTGTTTTACGGCAGCTTCATCCCGTTGCAGGGGCCGCAGGTCGTGGTCGAGGCGGCGCGCCTGTACGCGGGAGCGCCGGTCAGCTGGACACTGCTCGGCCAGGGACCGCTGCGTGCCGCCTGCGAGGCAGCCGCGGCTGGGCTAGACCATGTCCGTTTCGAGGACTGGCTGCCCTATACGGAGCTGCCGGCACGCATTCGCCGGGCCGACATCCTGCTCGGCATCTTCGGCACGACGCCCAAGGCCGGGCGCGTCATACCCAACAAGGTGTTCCAGGCGCTGGCCTGCGGCCGGCCCGTCATTACGCGCACCGCGACGGCCTATCCCGAGGCGCTGGCCGCGGCGGGCGAGAGCGGCCTGCTCTGGGTGGCGGCGGGCGATGCGGCCGCGCTGGCCGGGCAGGTGGCGCAGCTGGCGGCCGCACCGGAGCGCCTGCAAGCGCTGGGAGAGGCGGCTGCGGGAAGCAGTGAGGAATACTTTTCCACCGCGATCGTGCGCCGGCAGTTGCGTGCCGCACTGCAGGGGTTAACATCCGCGCACGACGACACGGATATGCCGGCCCGGAGCGCGCCATGAGAATCCTGCATGTATCGCACCAGCAGATGAAGTACCTGGGCGCGCGCAA
The DNA here is from genome assembly GCA_041395565.1 of Pseudomonadota bacterium. NCBI lineage: Bacteria > Pseudomonadati > Pseudomonadota > Pseudomonadota bacterium. The sequence goes on from JAWLAI010000003.1 coordinate 541,926, forward strand.
CTACTTCCTGCCGGTGCGTATCAACAACGGCTTCATCCGCAACAATCACGAGGTCTACTGGTTCAGCGACCGTGACATGGCGCGCTACTCGACGGTATTCCGCAGCCGCAAGCTCGGTGTGCGCGGCTGCAACCGGCGTTTCCTCGAGGTATGCCGCAACCTTGAGCCCGATGTCATCGCCCTGTGCTCGGCCGACATCATCCGCCCGGAGACCCTGCGCGAGGCGCGCCGGATACTGCCCAACGCGGCGCTGTTCCAGTACTACATGGACGCCCTCTATATACGGGAGAACTACCGGGATGTGAGGCTCAGGCGCGACGTGGTGGACCGGACCTTCGCGACCACGGCGGGGCCGTATCTGTCCCGCATCGCCGGGACCGGTTCGCCGGCGGCATTCATCCCCAACCCGGTCGACGGCAGCATCGACATCCACCGCTGTCACGAGCGCGCGGACCAGGGCCACGACGTGTTTTTCGCCGGGCACATGCCGGCCTGGCTGGATCCGCAGGACCTGCGCGCACGCGCCACGCGCCTGATCGGGGAGCGGCTTCCCGGTGTGCGCTGCGCGGTGTACGGTCACGACTCGCGCCCGTCCCTGTTCGGCAGCGCATTCATCAGGGCGCTGGGCGACGCGAAGATCGGCCTGAATTTCAGCATGCGCCCGGCTGATGCCGGCAGCGGTCCGGGCGGCGCGCTGTATCTCTATTCCTCGGACCGCATCGGCCTCTTTCTCGGCAACGGGCTGCTGGTGTTTTCCACGCGTGCCTTCAGTCTCGGCGAGCTGTACGGGTCCGATGCGCTGGTCGAGGTAGACGGGGATGACGATTTCATCGACCGGCTGCGCTTCTACGTGGACAACGATGCCGAACGGCAGGCGGTCGCCAGGGCCGGGTACGAGCGCGCGCACCGCGAGTTCAACGAGCGGCTGGTGTCCCAGTACATGATCGAGGCCACGCTCGGACTGCCGTTCTCGCATCCCTACGCCTGGCCGCTGGAAACCCACCTGGCGCAGCAGGACTGAGCGTGCGGCGGTTCAGCCGCCGCCGGTCGCCCGTCTCGTTATGCGCTCCAGCTTGCGGGCGAGCTTGACCGGCAGGTACAGCAGGTAGAACAGCGGATCCGGTCCCGGCCGGCGAAAGGTGCCGAAGCGGATCATGGAGCCGTACCGCAACGCCAGTTTCTTCCAGGTTCCCGCCGCGGGGAAAAATTCCGCGATGGCGTCGTGCTGCGCGACCCTGAATTCATTGCGCAGCTCCAGTCTTTTTTGTGCCGAGTGTTTTTTTGCAGTGACGCGTTCAAGATATTCGGTTTTCGGTGTGGCGTTATCCTGCATCCATGCATGAAAGCATGCACCTTTCATGACTGTAAGCCGGCCGGACTTTAGTATTCTCGTGAGAAAAATAATATCAACGCCGTACGCAGGCAGGTCGTTCTGAAATATCTCCTGAAGAGATCGGTCCTGAAAATGCCATAGACACACCACGCCAGATGCGCCCGCTCGAACAGGAAGGAATGGACCCTGTGATAAGCGTCTTGATGCAAGCCGCCCTGCCAGTCGCCGAATACGCGAACTTGTTCTTCGCGAGTGCCGTAGTCAAAGCATAGTTCGCCTGTTGCAGCTGCGACACTCGTGTCTTCAAGCAGTGCTGGCAATACCGTGCCAACATAGTTTGAATCGATATAGTCATGACTGCCCAGGAACATGATGAAAGGCGTGGCAGTTTTTTCAAGAATGAATCTCCAGTTGCTTCCTGCGCCGATATTTTTCCCGTGGCGGAAGTATTCCATGTTTGGATACTCCCGAAGCAGTGTCTGGCATATTGCGCTGGTGCCGTCGGATGATGCATTGTCCGAGACAATGAGTTTTCCGCACTGCGGTGCTGCGCTGCGAATTGCTATTTCAATGCGTTGTTCTTCGTTATAAACCGGTATTCCGATAGTCAATTGGGTTTTCATTGTATTTTTTAAATACAGATCTCGTGTGACTTCCGGCAGTCTCGCGCGAGACCGATCAGGCTCAGCTGATTCTTTTCAGATATCCATCCGGTGCGGCAGTTATCAGGAGTTTGTTATGGATGGTTCTGTCGATTTCGAATTCGGGATGATGATTCAGAAATTCGTGTACGGCAGTTTTGGGGTTGTTGTCCGGATCCCATGGGCGGTTCGGGAACGTGTCGGCCGGCAGGTCGTTAACCAGTGTGTCGAATACAACGCAGTAGCAGCCCGCCGAAGTCAGTGAACCATATGCTTCAAGTTCTGCCAGCACGTGCTCGTGTGTGTGATTTGAATCCAGGCATACCATGACTTTCTGATAGCCGGCGGCTATCAGCTTGGCGGTCTCAATGGTGTTTTTGTCGATACTTGATCCTTCTATCATCTGGATCCTGTTGAACAGCGGGTGTGCCTCGATGGCATCGCGATTGTGTTTCCGGATATCGATATCTATGCCGAGTACCTTGCGTCCGGATACGCTCGGATTCAGCGTTCTTCCTTCCGTTATCGCGTCGGTCAAGTCCAGTAGGGCCAGCATCGAGGCATTCAGGATGAGCGAGCCGCCATGGGCGATACCCGTTTCGATAATCAGATCGGGCTTGGTTTCCCAGATCAATTCCTGAATTGCTGCCATATCCTGTGGATACTGGATTATCGGGCGCCCAAGCGACTCGAAATTGTACATATATTTATGCTGGAAGGATTTTATTTGCCATTCCCGGGTGAGTGCCTGATACCGAGTGTCGGCGGATTGCTTTTCGATGTTGGCCAGGCATTCGGCTTTGAATTGTTTGTACATGTGTATTAGTCGCGGTTATCTAGTGTATGGTATACGAGTGAGCGCTCTGGCGTGGCATTGTCTGAATTCTCATACCAGCTAACCTCGCCATCTTGTCGTCTGGAGCTGAGTGCAATGCGTTTCGTTTCGACGAAACCGCACTTTTTGTAAAACTCGATGGCCGGGTTGTCGGAAAGGACCCGTACTCCTATCTCCTCGAGCCCGAGTCCATGCCTGGCCCAGTCCAGCAAGGTCAGTAGAGACTGCTTCATGAGCCCGCCCGGGGCAGGTTTCCCTCGAACTACCGCATCGGCTTCCCCGTAACGACGGTCCCAGTCTATATAGGCTAATCCCATATAGCCAATTGTGTCACCAGTACTGTCTTCCACCATGAATAATATTCTTCCACTATCATGGTGTACGGTGTTTGACAGCCACTTTTCCGTTCTATCAGTTGTTGCCGTAAACTCTGTCAGAAATGCCCTGGGGTGGTTGTTTCGCCAGCGCGTCAGTAGCTCGACATCCTCGTGGTTCAGACAGTCAGGACGTGTTGCAACCGGCCTCAGGTATGCTGTGGCGGGATTGGATACGCGAATCACAACCGCCGGCCCGGCGCGGTTGGCGGTTTCCTTGATGATATTAAGAACTTGCTGACCCGTATTAATGTCAGTCATTGCCGTGCTCTTGAAAATAGAGTTGTATCCGGGAGCAGATATACTCGATTGTCGTGTTTTCCATGCAAGAGTGTAATGGCAGCGAAAGGATTTCATTGGCGATTTGTTCGGTTACAGCCAGTTCTCCACGGCGGCAGCTCTTCAGCAGGCTGAACCAGTGGCCGGGCTGCCAGTGAATTCCCGTATCAATGCCATGTTCAAGCAGGTAATCGCGCAGTTTCTGGCGGTGATTCCCGGGTACCCTTATGTAGTATAAAAACGGGGTGATGCCGGTAAAAGTTGATTTCGGTGTAGTTACCTGCCGGATGGGTTCCAGCAGCTTGTTGTAGAGGATGCAGGCGGATCTTCGAGTTTCGGATATCCTGTCCATTTTCGCCAGCTGGGCGAGTCCGATCGCGGCATGCAGGTTTGCCATGTGATAGCGGAATCCAAGCCGATTTACGTCGTAGGTCCAGGCGCGTTGGTTGGTATACATGACTTTTGCAGGCTGCCCCATCCCGATAAGGCGCATTTGATGTAGTAGTTCGACTTCAGAGTCGCTTTTTACAATAAGTGCGCCGCCATCTATACATGTAATCGTTTTTACAGGATCGAAACTGAACATGCAGATGTCGGAAAAAGTACCTACTTTCTTCCCTTCATAGTATGAGCCGAAAGAATGTGCGGCATCATGGATTACACGTAAACCATGGCGCTTTGCAAGCGTGGCGGCCGCATTGTGGTCTGCCATGCAGCAGTCATAATCCATCACGATGACTGCTCTCGTTTTGGGGCTGATCAGTTGCTCGGCTTTCTCCAGATCAATGCAAAGCGTGTCTGGGCGAATATCGCAAAATACCGGTTGTGCTCCTGTTGCCAGTATCGCCTGGAAGTCTGCAATGTTATTAAACGAGGGGGTAATTACTTCGTCACCCGGTTTCAGATCAATCAGCAGCATGGATAAATGTAATGCGGAATGTCCTGTATTTACCGCGACAACATGGCGATCCGTGCATCCGATATACTCCTGCAGCGCTAGTTCAAATTCACCGACGGATGCGCCCATTCCCAGCCATCCTTGCCTGAGAGAAGAAACCGCAGCATCTATCTCATGCTCTTCAAGGAGTGGCTTGAATACCGGTATTTTTTCCATATCCTGCTCTATTTTTTGGTTTGGCTGATATTCGGCGAATCAGCAGGTCCATCCTGGTACGTTGCAAGTCTTGGGATGGCTGTAATAAATTTTGCGCCCCAGCCTGTTGCATAATCCAGCTGAGCAATGATCTCTGTTTTCAGATTCCAGGGCATAATAACTATAAATTCAGGTTTTGCACCGCGTAACTGTTCCTCATCAACTATCCGGATTCTGCTGCCGGGCAGGAATTTGCCCTGCTTTGCCGGGTTGCGGTCGACGACAAAGGCAATCAGGTCGGGGCGGATGCCGGCATAGTTCAGCAGGGTATTGCCCTTGGCGGCGGCACCGTAGGCAGCCACCGTTTTCCCCTGGCGCCGCGCATCGATGAGGAAGGACAGGAAGTCGTACTTGATCCGTTCCGCCCGGGCCTGGAAGCCGTGGTAGGCGTCCGGGCTGCACAGGCCGGCCTGCCGCTCGCGCTGCAGCATCTCATCGACACTAGCCGCGCGCGCCTGCCTGCCGGTATCGCGGCGTTGCGCGAACACGCGCAGGCTGCCGCCATGGGTCGGGTGTTCCTCAACATCGAAGATGTCCAGCCCCGCCGCGGTGAAAATGCTTTCTGCCGCGCTCAGCGACAGATAGGAGAAATGTTCGTGGTAGATGGTGTCGAACTGGCACTCGTCGATCAGGCGCAGCAGGTGCGGGAACTCGAAAGTCGCAATACCCTGCGGCTTGAGCAGCAGCGCGAAGCCGGCAACGAAATCGTTGATGTCAGGTACGTGTGCCAGCACGTTGTTGGCCGTCATCAGGTCGGCCTGCCGGTTCTGCCCGGCCAGTTCCAGCGCCAGTCGCGTACCGAAAAAATCCTCCACGATCGGGATGCCGCGGGCGCGTGCCGCCGCCGCCGTACTCGCGGTCGGCTCCACGCCGGTGCAGGGGATGCCGCGTGCCTTCACATACTGCAGCAGGTAGCCGTCGTTGGCGGCGATTTCCACGACATGGCTGCCGGCATCCAGGGCGAAGCGTGTCACCATGTCCTCGACGTAGCGTTCGCAATGTGCCAGCCAGCTGCTGGAAAAACCGCTGAAATAGGCGTAGTCGGCATCGAACAGTTCGTGCGCCCTGGAAAAATCCTCGGTCTGCACGAGCCAGCAGTTCCGGCAGACCAGAACCCGCAGGGGAAACCAGGCTTCCGGTGCGTGCAGCGAGTGTTCGGTCAGGTAGGCGTTCGAGGGCGGTGCGCTGCCCAGGTCGATGAGCGGCAGATCCAGTGCTGCGCCGCAGTGCCGGCACTTCATGGCGTGACTCCGGTGAAACCGGAACCGAGCGGGGGGTGGCCGGCATCGCGCGGTGACAGGCCGGTGACCGGCAGCGGCCACGGTATGCCGAGCCGCGGATCGGTCGGCAACAGTCCGGCCTCGGCCTGCGGGTGATGACGCGCGGTATGCAGATACAGCAGCTCGCAATCATCTGTCAGGGTCTGGAACCCGTGGGCAAAACCTTCCGGGATGGCGAGCGTCCGGTGGTTTCCGGCGCTCAGGCGTTCGGCATGCCAGCGCAGGAAGGTGGGTGAGCTGTCGCGGACATCCACCGCCACATCGAAGACCTCGCCGCGCAGGCAACAGACGAACTTGGTCTCGGCATGGGGCGGGTGCTGGAAATGCATGCCGCGTACCGTGCCGCGACGTGCGGTGTGCGTATGGTTGATCTGCACGACGGTCCTGCCGGAGAGCAGCGGAGCCAGCTCATCGGCGCAATACAGGCGTTCCAGGTAGCCGCGCTCGTCACCGAGCGGTTTGCGCTGCAGTACCTGCAGACCGTCGAGCGGGGTCGGGATTATCTCGAAGCGCTCGCTCATGCCTGCCCGGCTGACTGGTAGTCCCGGATCTGCTGCAGACTGACGTCCGCCATGTCCGTGCCCTGCCGCCAGGCCCGGTGCCAGGCAACGGTATAATCAAGCGCGGTGTGCAGGTTCCAGCGCGGTTGCCAGCCGAGGCGTGCCCTGGCCTTGGAACTGTCCAGCTGCAGCGCATTGGCTTCGTGCGCCTGCGGCGGTGCGTCGCTGCGCCAGCGCGCGCCGGGCAGGCGGCTGCACAGCTGCTCGACGATCCATTCCACCGTGCAGGTATCGGCCGCGTCCGGGCCGAGGTTCCAGGCTTCGGCGAAGGCCGGGCCTTCGGTGACCAGCTTTTCCGCCAGCAGCAGGTAGCCCGACAGCGGTTCCAGCACGTGTTGCCAGGGCCGGGTCGCACCGGGAGAACGGATGCCGAGCACCTCGCCGGCATCGAGGGCGCGCAGGAAGTCGGGCACCAGCCGGTCGGCGGCCCAGTCGCCGCCCCCGATGACATTACCGGCCCGCGCGCTGGCCAGCGGCACGCCGGCCTCGTCAAGAAACGACCGGCGGTAGGCGGCGGTCACCAGTTCCGCGCAGCCCTTGCTGCTGGAATAGGGATCGAAGCCGCCCACGGGTTCGTTCTCGCGGTATGGCCAGACCCACTCCTGATTCTCGTAGCATTTGTCGCTGGTCACATTGATGACGGCGCGGATACCCGGCGTCCGGCGCACGGCCTCGAACAGGTTGACCGTTCCCATGACGTTGACCGCGTAGGTTTCTGCCGGTGCCGCGTAGGACCGGCGCACGAGTGACTGCGCGGCCAGGTGCAGGACGATGTCGGGCTGTGCATCCCTTACCGCACGCTCCAGCGTGTCGGCATCCCGGATGTCGGCGATGGTGTTGCCGGCCAGCCGTTCTGCCACGTTGCAGGCCTGGTAGAAACCCGGATCGGTCGGGGGCGCAAGCGCATAGCCATGGACTTCCGCGCCCAGTTCCGAAAGCCAGAGCGACAGCCAGCCACCCTTGAACCCGGTGTGCCCGGTGAGCAATACCCGCCTGTTGCGCCAGAATGTCCGGTTCATGCCCAGTTCTTCCAGGGCGCCTGGCCCGACTGCCACAGGGCTTCCAGGTGATTCTTGTCGCGCAGCGTATCCATGGCCTGCCAGAAGCCGGCATGCTCGAACGCCATGAGCTGGTTGCTGGCGCACAGGCGCGTCAGTGTCTCGCTCTCCCAGCTCGACCTGTCACCCTCGATCAGCTCGATACACGCCGGCGCCAGCACGAAGAAGCCGCCGTTGATGAAGCCGCCGTCGCCGCGCGGCTTCTCGGTGAAGCCCGTGACCCGGCCGGCCTGCAGCTGCAGCGCGCCGTAGCGGCCGGGCGGGCGCACCGCCAGCACGGTCGCGAGCCGGCCGTGTGCGCGGTGGAACGCGATCTCCGCGCTGATGTCGATATCCGCCAGGCCGTCGCCGTAGGTGAAGCAGAAGGCCTCCTCGCCCGCGAGAAATCCGGCCACCCGTTTCAGGCGCCCCCCGGTCAGCGTCTCCTCGCCGGTGTCGACCAGCGTGACGCGCCACGGCTCCGCATTGCGCTGATGGACCTCCATGCGGTTGTGTTCCATGTCGAAGGTGACGTCGGACATGTGCAGGAAGTAGTTGGCGAAGTATTCCTTGATCACATAGCCACGGTAGCCGCAGCAGATCACGAAGTCGTTGACGCCGTGGGCGGAGTACAGCTTCATGATGTGCCAGAGGATGGGTTTGCCGCCGATCTCGATCATCGGCTTCGGCCGCAGATGGGTTTCCTCGGAGAGGCGCGTACCCAGGCCGCCGGCAAGGATGACGGCCTTCATGCCGGTCGCCGCTGCCTGCCGCTGCCGGGACTGCCTTGCCGCGAGCAGGGCAATTTCAGCGTGGTGAAGCGTTCAGGGGTGCCGCGTTGATTGAAATAAAAACGGGCGGCGTGGACAATACACAGTCTGCGCTTCATGCAGGATTCCGGTCCTGGGGCTGCCTGATTCCGGGAAGCGGCTAGTATATTGGCCGCTGGCCTGAATGTATATTGCCGCCTCCCTGCCGGCAGGCGCAGAACCTGTGCCCGGCGCAGGGACTATCAGTGGAGGAATGCCGATGGCGGTGATGATACCGGTCTCCTGGGGGGAGCTGTTCGACAAGATCACGATCCTGCAGATCAAGGCCGAGCGTATGCGGGATCCCGACAAGCTGCAGAACGTCCGGCGGGAACTGGCCGCGCTGGATGCGGTAATGCAGGCCGCCGGGCCGCTGGACGCAGACGCGCGCGCAGCCATGGACGCGCTGCGTGCCGCCAATGCCAAGCTCTGGGATATCGAGGACGACATCAGGAACTGCGAGCGCGAGCAGCGCTTCGACGCCGAATTCGTCCGGCTGGCGCGCGCGGTGTACTACACGAACGACGAGCGTGCCGCGCTGAAAAAGCGGCTCAACAGCCTGCTGGGATCGGAACTGGTCGAGGAGAAATCCTACGCCTCCTACACCTGACGGGATGGGCCGGCGCATACTCATCATCAAGCTGGGCGCGTTCGGCGACCTGCTGCTGGCGGACGGCGCCATCCGCGACATCTGCGCGCATCACGCCGGCGACGCGATCACCATCCTGACCGGGCCCGCCTACCGCAAGCTGTACGCGCGCCACCCGCTCGTGCAGCAGGTGCTGGTCGACCCGCGTGCGCCGCGCTGGCGCCTGGACCGGCTCTACCGGCTCAACCGGACGGTCGCCTTCGACACCTTCGATATCATCTACGACCTGCAGAAGTCGGCGCGGACCGGGTTCTACTTTCGCCTGTTCGTGCGGCGGGCGGCCTGGTCGGGCAGGGTGCGCGGCTGTGCCCTGCCTTTTACCCTGCCGGAGCGGCCGCTCACCCTGCAGGAGGAATATGCCATCCAGCTGGAGGCGGCCGGCGTGCCGGTACGCTACACCGGCAGCCCCGACCTCGCCTGGATGGTGGACGATGTCGCCGCCGTGCTCGCAGCCGCGGGTGTCGGCGACCGCTACGTGGTGCTGCTGCCGGGCGCCTCGGCACGCCATGCGCACAAGTGCTGGCCGCACTACGCCGAACTCGGCTGCCAGCTGCTGGCCGCGGGCTACCCGGTGGTGACCGTGCCCGGGCCGGCGGACCTGGCGCTGTGCCGGACCATGCCGGGCACCATGCTGACGGGCACCGGCCCCTACCTCGACTATTTTCAGCTTGCGGGCGTCCTCCGCGGTGCCGCCTTCGTGGTGGGCAACGATTCCGGCCCGACCCACCTGGCAGCGCTCCTGGGCACGCCGGGCGTGGCGCTGTTCGGTGCCGGCGGCAAGCAATACCAGCGCAACATGCAGCGCGGCAGGTTCGCCTGCCTGTACAGCGAACGGATCGGCGACATCACGGCTGCGGAGGTCGGGGCCCGGGTCGCCGCAGAGCTGCGCGGCGCGGCGGTCGAGGTCAGCGCCGTCTGAAGCGGTGATAGAGACGGTTGCGGGCTTTCTCGCCGGCATAGCACAGCGCGGCCAGCAGGGACTTCCGGTTGCTGGCACGGCGTGACTCGATGACCGCGCCCGGCTCCCGCGGGACGCCGTTCCGGTGCTGCGCCTCTATCAGCCGGCTCAGCACGGCGAACAGGTTGTACTCCTCGATCACCCGCCGCCGGGCCTCGAGCAGGTACGGCAGCCGCCGCTCGTATTCGTTGTCGCGGATCGCGCGCCGGATGCTCGCGGCCGCGCCGTCGATGTCGTCGATGTCGATCGCAATGAAACTCTCCGCGGGGAAATAGTCGGTCGTGTTGGTGCAGCCGTAGTAGAACGGCAGCGCGAGGCCGAGAAAGGGATCGGCGAGTTTCTCCGTCCAGTGATGCAGGCCGCGATGATTCTCAATCGCGATGTGGTAGCGGTAGTCGCGCAGCGACTCGGCCTTGTCGTCCATTTCCCGTACGCCATGCCCGTACAGGTCCAGTTCCGGCAGTCGCTGTTTGAGGGCGAGCGTGAATTCATAGCGCCGGTTGTGCAGGGTGTGGGTTTGCTGCTTGGTGGAGCAGACCGTGGCGATGGCGCGGTGCTTGGTCCAGGGCGGGGTCTGCAGCAGCTCGTCGTAGCCGACCGCATGCCGGCTGCCGAGGCCGTAGAACCATTGCAGCGCCGGCTGTGCATAGACGCGGTGCGGATGCGGCAGCGCCCACTCGACCTGGCTGGTCAGGACGTGCCCGAACTGACGGGTGTAGGCGCTGCCGTAGGTCTTGATGGAGGAGGGCTCGGTGGTGACCAGCAGCGTGTGGCGGCGCGGGCATGCCAGCACCTCGACCCGGGCCGAAAAGCGTTCGCTGCCGAGCGGTGGCAGGTCGTCGTAGACCACCAGCCAGTCGTAGTCGCGCACTGCGGGGTCGAAGCTGAAGTCGCAGCGCCCCCAGCGCGGTGTGCCGGCGGGGAACTGGCGCAACCAGGTGCGTGTCTCGGTGCGGCCGAGCAGCTTGACGCGCAGGCGTGCCGGCGCGCCGGCAGCCGCCGTCCATTCCGGATTCCGGCGCTCAGTCATAGACCGGCGCCGCTCCCGCGGGGCGCGTCTTGAAACGGCGATGCGCCCACAGGTACTGCGCAGGCTGTGCGCGGATCAGCGACTCGAGCAGGGCGTTGATGCGGCTGGCGTCCGCCGCCTCGTCGCCGCCGGGATAGTCCGTCAGTGCCGGCAGCAGCGTCAGGCGGTAGCCGCGGGCGCCGGGCAGGCGGGTCTGGTAGAAGGGCACGACCGGCGAGCGCGCCATCTTCGCCAGGGTCGAGGTTGCGGTGATGGTGGCGGCGGGGATGCCGAAGAACGGCACGAACACCCCCTTGCCGATGCCGAAGTCCTGATCCGGCGCATACCATACCGGCACGTTCTCGCGCAGGCTGCGGCGCATGGCGAGCAGATTGTCGCGCGGGATGGCATCGCGGGTGAAGCCGGCGCGACCGCGGCTGATGACGTATTCCATGGCGGGGTTCTTGTGTTCGCGGTAAAGCACCCGGAACGGGGTATACAGCGACAGCAGGCGGCCGCCAATTTCCATGGTGGTGAAATGGGCGCTCAACAGGATCGCACCATGACCCGCCTGCAGCGCGGCCTCCAGGTGTTCCAGGCCCTCGATCGTGACCAGCCGGCGCAGACGGCGGTCGGATGCCCACCAGCTCAGGCCCATTTCCAGGATGGCGATGCCCATGGAGGCGAAATTCTCGCGCACGATCCGCGCCCGTTCCCGTGCCGGCAGTTCCGGGAAACACAGGTCGATGTTGGTCCGGGTGATGCGCTTGCGGCGTCCGCCGAAGGCCCGCAGCAGGTACCCGAGTGCGCGGCCGGCCCCGAGCTGTGCCCGGAACGGCAGCTGGTTGAGACACCACAGCAGCGCGACACCGAGCCAGGTCGGCCAGTGGCGTGGCGCGAAGAGTCGCAGGCTGCCTGCTGGGGGATGGTTCATGCCTGTTGCCGGTCAGGTTCTGTCGGCTGGCATTGTAACGCCGCGCCGCGGTGATGTTCATGCCCGCTGCACGGCCACCGCGCACGGGTTGGCCCTGGCAGCGCGGGCGGCTGTGTTATGCTTGCCGCTGTCAAGAACAACAGCCAGGCCTGACCCGGTGACAGGCGTGCCAGCGAACGTGCTGCCGGCTCCTGTCATGGCCAGGATTCGCGACCCTTGAGACTGTTCTACACCGTCCTGCTCTACCTGCTGGCACCGCTGGTGCTGCTGCGTCTGGCGTGGCGCGGACTGCGCGCGCCGGCCTACCTGCGGCGCTGGCCGGAACGTTTCGGCTTCATCGAGCCGCCGCTGGGCGCGCGCGTGATCTGGCTGCATGCCGTGTCGGTGGGTGAGGTGCAGGCAGCGCAACCGGTACTGCGCGCACTGCTCGAGCGCTATCCCGATCACTCACTGCTCGTCACCACCGTCACACCGACCGGATCGGCACGGGTGCGGTCGCTGTTCGGCAGCGAGGTCGCCCATGTCTACGCGCCCTACGACCTGCCCGGCGCGGTGGCGCGTTTCTTCGACCGGGTCAGACCCTGCGTGGCGATCGTCATGGAGACCGAACTGTGGCCGAACCTGTTCGCCGCCTGCCGGCGCCGGTCCGTGCCGCTGCTGCTGCTCAATGCGCGGCTGTCGGGCAGGTCGCTGCGGGGCTACCGCCGCGTGCGCAGTCTGATCGGACAGACCCTGACGGCGGTGACGCAGGTCGCCGCCCAGGGTGAGGCCGACGCCCAGCGTTTCGTGAGCCTGGGCGCGGATCCCGCGCGCGTGGCCGTCACCGGCAACCTGAAATTCGAGCAGCGTATCGCGCCCAGCCTGCTCGAACGCGCCGAGGCGCTGCGTCGCGACTGGGGCAGCGGCCGCCCGGTCTGGATCGCGGCGAGTACCCACGAGGGCGAGGACGAGCTCATCCTCGACGTGTTCCGACAGCTGCGCAGGCAGTTTGCCGATTGCCTGCTGGTCCTCGTGCCCCGGCATCCGGAACGTTTCGAGGCGGTCGCCGACCTGTGCCGCCAGCGCGGCTTCAGCACGCTGCTGCGCAGTACCCGCGAGCCGTGCACGGCACAGACCCAGGTGTTCGTCGGTGATTCCATGGGCGAGCTGCCGCTGTTCTATGCGGCCGCCGATGTCGCCTTCGTCGGCGGCAGCCTCGTGCATCACGGCGGCCACAACCTGCTGGAGCCGGCCGCGCTGGGCGTGCCCGTGGTGACCGGTCCGCATGTCTTCAATTTCACCGAGATCTGCGATCTGCTGCTGGTCGCCGGGGCGTGTCGCAAGGTCGAAAGCGTGGCCGGGCTGGAGCGCGTGGTGCGCGAATGGCTCGGCGATGCCAACGCGCGCCATCAGGTGGGCGAGCAGGGCCGGGCGGTGGTGCAGCGCAACCGCGGCGCCCTGGCCGCGGTGCTGGAGATGATCGACCGCCAGGTCGCGGTTTCCTGTCAGAGCGCCGAGTAGGGAACGCCGCGGCGCGCCGCCATGGATTCGCCGATCTCGCCCAGCGCCGCACGGCTCAGGCTGCTGGCGGCCAGTGGCAGCAGCTCCCCGTTCTCGCGCGCGATGTGGTCGCGCGCGAGCGCGCAAAACAGCGCTACCGTGCTCCTGAAATCCGGGTCTGTGCCGGCCGCTGCCGGACGTCGCAGGACGGCGGCAATCGTGGCCCAGAGCCGGTCCAGCTCGGTGTGCTCCTGCCTGAGCCGATGGATCAGCTCCGCCAGCTTGATGGACTGGCGGTTCAGACGCGGGAACAGGTCCTGTTCCTCATCGCGGTGGTGGGTCACCGCGTTGGTGGAGAAATAGCGCAACACCTGCTGTGCCACGGCGGGATCCGGCGTATCCGGCAGGGACTCCAGCAGCCCGCAGTGTACGAGCATCTTGTTGTGGCACGCGCGCAGCAGGCCGAGCGGATCGTCGAAACCGGGCAGCTGTTCGGGCAGGCCGTTGTTCGTCATGGCAGGAATCCTGAATCAAAATGTCTGGCGTAAAGGCATAAAGGAAAACGAACGCCACAGAGAACACAGCGTATGTATGGCGAAACCCGGCTACTTGACATATCTACAGCTGCGCCGCGCAAGCGCGAACTATTTGTCATACGTTCGCGGACACGGTCAGCTCCTGCCGTAATATCTACCCTGGACTTGTCGCGTTCGCTTTGGTCTTATGCAGGTTTTCCTGGCGCCTTTGCGCGAGACGGTAATTAAAGCCCCTCCGCCACGAGCATCGCGTTGATCTGCATCAGGTCGTCCTCGGCGAGTATGCCGGCGGCCTGTTTCAGGCGCAGCGTGCTGAGCAGGTAGTCGTAGCGCGAGCGGGCATGGTCGCGGCGGGCGCGCAGCAGTTCGCGCTGGGCGTCGAGCACGTCGACGATATCGCGCGTACCGACATCGAAGCCCGATTTCGCGGCCTCGTAGGCCTTCTGGTTGGATTCGATCGCGACCTCCAGGGCATTGACCCGGCTGATGCCGCTGACCACGCCGCGGTAGTTGTCGCGGGTCTGCCGTTCCGTCGCGCGGTACTGTTGCTCCTGTACTTCCCGCGCCTGTTCGTAGCGTTGACGCTGTTCGCGCGTGCGCGAGGTGACGGCGCCGCCCTGGTAGAGCGGCAGGTTGAGCTGCAGCCCGACGCTGCCGTCGTTGCGCTCCAGCGGGGTGGAGGTCAGTCCACCGAAATTACTGTCTCTGTAACTGTAATCCGCGGTCAGGTCGAGGGCAGGAAAGTGTCCGGAGTTTTGTACCTGGATTTCCTGCTTGGCGGTTTCGGCGGCCGCCTGCGCTGCCAGCATCAGCGGATTCTGCTCGATGGCCGAGCGCACCCACTGATCCTGGTCGGCCGGCTCCGGTGCCTGCAGCGGAATGTGCTCGCCGAGCAGGGCCAGTGTTTCCGGCATCGATCCGGTCAGTTCGCGCAGCGCCTCGTGTGCGTCGGCCAGCTGCTGTTCGGCGGTGATCTCGTCGCTGACCGCGATGTCGTAGGCCGCCTGGGCCTTGAGCTTGTCGGTGATGGCCGCCAGGCCCACCTCGAAGCGCTGCTGGGCCTGGTCCAGCGTGCGCGTCAGCGCCGCCTTGTCGGCCTGCACGAAGGCCAGGTTGTCGCGTGAGCCCAGGATATCGAAATACGCGTTCGCCACGCGCAGGATCAGGTCCTGCTGGGCCGCGGTGAAGGTGGCATCCGCCTGTGCGATGCGACTGTCGGCCTGCTTGAGCTGGATGAAGCGTTCGCGGTGGAACAGGGGCTGGGTCAGGCTGATCGTGTAGAGCTTGTTGGTTGCGTAGGTGGTCGGACCGCCGGAGCGCGGATCGTAGCTGTCGCGCGTCACGGTGCCGCCGAGCCCCACCTCGGGCAGCAGCCCGGCGCGGCTTTGCGGTTTCACCTCCAGTGCGGCCCGGTGCTCTGCGCTCGCGGCCAGGTACTGGGGGTCGGCCGCCAGCGCCTGCCGATAGACCGTGGCGAGGTCGTCGGCGCAGGCCGGGCCCGCGCCCAGCAGGACGCCGGACAGGAGAACCACCTTGATCGATTGCATCTTGCGCAGCATAGCCTTGTTCCTGCTGTAGCGGGATCCTGCCCCCGGCGTTCCGGTCAATAGGTCGGCAGACTCGTATCCGTGTGGCGCGCCCAGGCGTCGATGCCACCGCGCAGGTTGATGACCTTGTCGAAGCCCTGGGCCTTCAGGTACAGGGCGACCTGCCGGCTGCGAATGCCATGGTGGCAGATTACGACGATCTCTTGGTTCGCATCAAGCGAGGCGGCCTCGACGGGGATCTGGCGCATGGGGATAAGCCGGGAGCCCTCGAGGTGGACAATGTTGTATTCCCAGGGTTCCCGCACATCCAGCAGCAGGGGCCTGGCCGGCGCACTCTCGAGGTACGCCTTGCACTCGTCGGGGGTCATCTCGCGCATGGACTGCCGGACCGGTCAGAAGTCGAAGGATTCGGGTAGCGGGGCGTTGATCAGGGGTGGAATGCAGGTCTCGAACAGGGATTCGCTGATCCAGTTGTTGGCGTTGATGCGGGTGATGAGGCGCGCTTCCATGATCGGCAGCTGGCCGGTGATGACAAACAGCCGGCCGCCGTTCTCGAGATTGTCGAAGTACTGCCGGTCCAGCAACGGCAGCGAGCCGGTAACGGCGATCACGTCGAAGCGCAGGTCCGTACCGATCTCGTGCAGGCCGTCGCCCGTGTGCAGGGTGACGTTGTCGACAGCGAGCTCGCCCAGGCTTGCAGCGGCCGCAGCGGCGAGTTCCGGCAGGATCTCGAAGCTGGTGACATGGCGGCCGAGCCGGGCCAGGCACGCGGTCAGATAGCCGCTGCCGGTGCCGATCTCGAGCACGCTGTCCTCCGCCCGGATGGCCAGTGCCTGCAGCAGCCGGCCCTCGACGTTGGGTTTCATCATGACCTGGTCGTGGCCGAGCGGGATGTTGGTGTCGGCAAAGGCCAGCCCGCGATAGCGCTCCGGCACGAAGGCCTCGCGCGGGACATGCGCCATGGCCTCCAGGACCTGGGGGTCGAGCACCTCCCAGGGCCGGATCTGCTGCACGATCATGTTGAAGCGTGCCTGTTCGATTTCTGCCGGTTCCATCATGCCTGCTGCCGGTTGCATTCAACGGCAGCCAAGGGTACGGACTTTGTCCCGTGCTGGCAATAATCTGGCTGGGGTAGGCGGGCGGTATGTTTTTGGAAACAACATGTTGCATAAATCCGCGGCGGCAGTGTTGTTGCAAAGCAGGAAACCTTTCGTTACCGTGTATCCCCGGCTGGGGGTGCCCGCTGCGGGCTGAGACATACCCTTGGAACCTGACCCGGGTCATGCCGGCGTAGGGAAGCTCGAGCACTCGCCGGCGCACTGCCTTTGTTCATCGCAATGAGGACGGCCGTTATGAGTGCTATCCCGGAAGATTTCATCAGTCAGACCGCACGGCTGTCCGCCGACGTCACCCGGCCGTTCCCGAATTCACGCCGCATCTACGTACCGGGATCGCGTCCCGACATCCGGGTGCCGATGCGCGAGATTCGGCAGGCCGATACACCCGCCAGCCTCGGGGTCGAGCACAATCCGCCCATCACGGTGTACGACACCTCCGGACCCTATACCGACCCGGACGCCCGCATCGACCTGCTCGCGGGGCTGCCCGAGGTGCGCAGCAACTGGATCGCCGGACGTGCCGACACCGAGCAGCTGCCCGGGCCGAGCTCCGCGTACGGCCGGCAGCGCCAGCAGGATCCGGCGCTCGCCGCGCTGCGTTTCCAGCACATCCGTCCGCCGCGCCGGGCCCTGGCCGGGCATAACGTCACCCAGATGCATTACGCGCGCCGCGGCATCATCACCCCGGAGATGGAATTCGTCGCCATCCGCGAGAACCTGCGCCTGGACGAGCTGCGCGACGCCGGCCTGCTGAAGCAGCACCCGGGGCACAGTTTCGGCGCCAGCCTGCCTGCGCGCGTCACGCCGGAATTCGTGCGCGACGAGGTGGCGCGCGGGCGCGCCATCATCCCCGCCAACATCAATCACCCGGAACTGGAGCCGATGATCATCGGCCGCAATTTCCTGGTGAAGATCAATACCAATATAGGCAATTCGGCGGTGACCTCCTCGATCGCCGAGGAAGTGGAGAAGATGGTGTGGTCGGTGCGCTGGGGCGGCGACACGCTGATGGACCTGTCGACCGGCCGGAACATCCACGAGACGCGCGAGTGGATCCTGCGCAACGCGCCGGTGCCGGTGGGTACCGTGCCGATCTACCAGGCGCTGGAAAAGGTCGAGGGCCGCGCCGAGGAGCTGACCTGGGATATCTTCCGCGACACCCTGATCGAGCAGGCGGAGCAGGGCGTGGACTACTTCACCATCCATGCCGGCGTGCGCCTGGCCTGGGTGCCGCTGACCGCGAACCGGGTGACCGGCATCGTCTCGCGCGGCGGCTCGATCATGGCGAAGTGGTGCCTCGCGCATCACCAGGAGAGCTTCCTCTACACCCACTTCGCCGATATCTGCGACATCATGAAAGCCTACGACGTGTCGTTCTCGCTCGGCGACGGCCTGCGGCCGGGCTCGATCGCCGATGCCAACGACGCCGCCCAGTTCGCGGAGCTGGAGACTCTGGGCGAACTGACGCAGATCGCCTGGGAGCACGACGTGCAGGTGATGATCGAGGGCCCCGGCCATGTGCCCATGCAGCTCATCCGGGAGAACATGGACAAGGAACTGCGCGATTGCTTCGAGGCGCCGTTCTACACCCTGGGCCCGCTGACCACCGACATCGCGCCCGGCTACGACCACATCACGTCCGCCATCGGCGCGGCCCAGATCGGCTGGTATGGCACGGCCATGCTGTGCTACGTGACGCCGAAGGAACACCTCGGCCTGCCGGACAAGCAGGATGTGCGCGAGGGTATCATCACCTACAAGATCGCCGCGCACGCGGCGGACCTGGCCAAGGGACATCCCGGCGCACAGGTGCGCGACAATGCGCTGTCCAAGGCGCGCTTCGAGTTCCGCTGGGAGGATCAGTTCAACCTCGGACTCGACCCGGAAAAGGCGCGTGAGTTCCACGACGCCACGCTGCCCAAGGACTCCGCCAAGGTGGCGCACTTCTGTTCCATGTGCGGTCCGAAGTTCTGTTCCATGAAGATCAGCCAGGACGTGCGCGATTATGCCGCCGGCAAGGGCATCGGTGACATCGGCCAGGCCATCGAGACGGGGCTGACCGAGAAGGCCGCCGAGTTCAAGGACGGCGGTGCGCAGATCTACCGCAAGACCTAGCCGCGCGCGCAATACATCCCGGCCCGCACTGCCTTCAAAAAATTGACGCGCCGCTGGCCGGTGCGCGGGCGGCGTTTCAAGCGCTTAAGTTGTATGCGCTTTTCAAGCTCGCTGCATTCGCCGTGACCGGGTGCCGGCAAAATCGGGTAAGATGCGCGGATTCCGAATCACCTTGTTGAGACAGGGCAGGCAATGAACCAGACCAGGACCAACTTCAGCGGCCGCATGCTGTTGCGCATGATGGTGCTCGGGGCGATCGTGGTGATCGCGCTGATCGCCAACTACAAATTCATCGGCGAGCTGTACTTCACGCACCAGCTGACCGCGGCCGGCTACCTGATCAACGGCGGAATCGTGGCGATTTTCCTGCTCGGCCTGGTGAAGATCGTGTCGTCGCTGCTGCGTTACATGCGCGAGGAGGTCGCGCTCGAGCGCGTCAGCTCGCACCTGGAGAACGGGCACGACAACCCGCTCAAGGGCGTCAACACGCGTTCCATCATCGCGCGCCGCTACCAGACGCTGGTGCGGTTGAGCAACCAGTACGCGAAGATCAACCACAGCGCGCTGGCATCCACCCTCCTCGCGGTCGAAAGCACCCGCATCAGCTTCGCCAAGTATGTCAGCAACATCCTGATCCTGACCGGCGTGTTCGGCACCATCGTGTCGTTGTCGATCGCACTCGCCGGCGCCTCCAACCTGCTGGAGGACATCCAGGCCACCAGCAGCATGGGCATGGTGATCCACGGCATGTCCACGGCGCTGTCGACCACCTTTACCGCCATCCTCTGCTACATGTTCTACGGCTACTTCTATCTCAAGCTGGGTGACGCGCAGACCAACGTGCTGGGCAAGGTGGAGGAACTGACCTCGGTCTACCTGCTGCCCCGTTTCTCGCACGACAGCGAGAGCCTGCTGCACGAGGTCACCGGCCTGGTCAACGGCCTACGCGAAGCGGCCGCCGGCATGAAGCAGATCCAGCAGGATTTCGCCTCCGCCGGCGACAGCCTGGATGCGACCATCGGCGGTCTCGCCGAGAATGTCGGTCGGGTCAACAGCGACCTGGCCCAGATGAAACAGTTGCTGCGCGAGGGCTTCCGGCTGCCGGCCCCTGGTAAGTAGCTATGGACGAGGGCTTCATCGATCTCCGCCAGGCCGGCGACTACACGTCCGGCAGCGACAGCTTCTGGCCGTCCTTCACCGACATCATGATGGTGGTGGTGATGATCTTCATGATCAGCAGCACCATCCTGATGATCCGCAACTGGGAGCTGGTGCGCGAACTGCGCGCCACCATCGCCTCGGAGCGCGAGGCCAAGGCCATGGCCGAGACCGCGACGCATACCAGCGAGACGCTGGAGGAGCGCCTGGCGCAGGCACAGAGCGAGATCTCCGAGCTGCGCATGCAGCTGATGCGCAGCAGCGAGATCAACAAGGCGACCAGCCGCGAGCTGATCCAGGTGCGCCAGCAGGTGCGCACGCTGGAGAGCGAGAGCAAGGGATTCCAGGCGCGCCTGCAGCAGTCCGCCGCAGATCTGCGCCAGGCGCAGGACACCCTGCGCCAGCGCCAGGAGGAACTGACGCGACAGCAGGCCAGGGTGTCGGAGCTCGAACAGCTCGAACTCGTCCGCAAGGACGAACTCGAGGCGCTGCGCGCGCAGTACGCCGATTCGGAACTGCAACTGACCAATCTGCAGGGCAGTTACGACGAGCTCAGCGTGAAGTACAACAAACTGATCAAGCCGGCACGCAGCGCGGCCGGCAAGTATCTGGTATCGGTACGCTACCGCAAGGATGACGGCAAGTACCACCTGGAGTTCAAGGAGATGGAGAACGAGGAGTACCAGACGCTGACGCGCCAGGAGCTGGACAAGCGGCTTGCGGCCCTGAAGGACGAGTACTCCGGTCAGCTCTACGTCAAGGTCGTTATCCCCAAGGACAGCGGGCTGTCCTATAACGAGGCCTGGGGGTTCACCCAGGACATCCTGACCAGTTACGACTATTACTACCAGGAGTAGCGGCACCTGAGGCGCTGCCGTGATGCATGCGGGTCGTGGACACGGCCCGCGCCTGCGAATGCCCCGCGCTGGGTCCAGGTTACTCCAGGGTCATGATCCGGCCCAGCGCCTGCTGCATTTCCGCCACGCTCACGTGATGCGCCCAGTAGGGCTCGTCGAGCTGCTGGCATTTCAGGCGCACCACCTCCGGCTGCCGGTCGGAGTGCAGCATGAGCGTGGTGGTCGACATCACGGGGTTGTAATCCCCGCCGTCCAGCGTGAGGGCGGCCAGCTGCAGGCCGGCCGTGCCGGCCATGAAGCGGTCACGGTGGATGCCGGTCACGCTGAATCTGTCCGCTTGCACCGTACGCTCGACCGGCGCTACCGTGCGCAGCTCGAGAATGCAGTGCGGCTGGTATTCCGCGGCGCTGTTGGTCGGCCGGACCCGGCCGGCCTGGATGTAGACGCTGGCGTAATCCGCGCGGATGGTCAGCGGCTGGTTGAGCGTGACGCCGGTCAGCTCCGGTTGCGGGGTCGGTCCGGTGGGGCGCTGGTAACCGGGCAGTGACTGGCACGCGCCGAGCAGCAGCGCGAGCGCACACAGGGCAGGGGTTCGCATAAACGGCCTCCAATCCGGCGGGCGCCGGACACTGGTACCCCTTGTAGCAGGGGTCAGAGCACATTTTCCTTACCAGGAATATAAGCAAAAAATTTACTCTGACACCAATTTACAGTCACCCATTATTCCGGCAGCCGCGCGCGCAGGGTGTCACGGTCGATCCACCACCGGCCGCCGACGATGGTGTCGAGGATGGCCGCCAGCCGCGCGAACAGCTCCGGCACATCGTTGAGGCCCAGGATCTCGGTCCACATGCGGATCATCTCGGGGTCGTCGATGCCGCGATGGCGTTTCGCCACGCCGGCCACCAACTGGTTGGTGAAGAAGGTCAGGCTGTCGTGTTCCTCGCCCGTACTGCGCAGATCGGCGATGTAGTGGGCGGCCATGGCGGCGACCGCGCCGCCGTCGGAGTTGTCCGGGGTTTCGTCGACGATGTGCTGGAGCATGGCGACGGTCAGTGCCGCCGGCACCGGAAAGGTGACCGCCAGCCACACACCGTTGCCGAGTGCGGCCAGCGACTCCGGCCGGTCGCACTGGAACAGGATGTCGCAGGCCTCCACGGCGTCCTGCCACGCCGCACCCCCGGCGAACACGTCGAACGCCGCCCGCGCCTGTGCCCAGCTGTCGTCGAACTGCTGCAGCCCGAGCAGGGTCTCGGCGATGTCGAGCTGCAGGCGGGCGCGCGCGAGCGGGGCAGTGTCAGCGGGCAACGCAGCGAGCGCCTGTTGCTGGGTCTTGAGCTGGGCCTTGAGCGAGGGGCGTGAATCGGAGAGGTCGATGCCGCTCTTGTCGCCCAGTACCATGTGTTCCGGATTGTCGTCTTTCATTCGGCTACCTGTTGTCTGCCTGCCGGCAGACTGATGTCATGCAGGGAAAAGGTCAGGGTGGCGAGGTCCCCGAGCACCCATGTGGCCGGCGCCTTGATGCCGCCGACTGTGCCCGGGTTCACCAGCCAGGTCCGCCCCCCGGCCAGGTTGGCGACCGTGCGGATGTCGGCGCGGTGGTCGTGGCCGCAACAGACCAGGTCCCAGTCGCCGGTGGCGGCCATGGCCTGGGCATAGTGCGGGTAGTGCACCAGGAAGATGCGGCGTCCGGCCAGTTCGAGTCCGGCATCCTGGCCGTAGTAGTGCGTGCGGTTGGCCGGCTGCGCGGCGATGCGGCCCATCATATAGAGGTCGCCGCTGTTGTTGCCGTGGATGACATGCACCGGGAGGGCGAACGGACGGAGCACCTCCAGCGTGCTGGGCGCGACCACGTCACCACAATGCAGCACGGCCTCGGCACCGGCGTCCGCCGCTGCGGCGACGGCAGCC